>JAFGUR010000298.1 GCA_016938425.1 Fusobacteriaceae bacterium | reverse complement strand
ATTTTTCTTAAAAATGAATACCATTTAAACTCCATTTTATCCATACCTTTAACAGTTTCACTTAAAGTAGCTTTTAAGAATTCTAATTCTTCGAAACTAAGCATTACTGGATGATTCGCAGCTTTTGATAATTCTGAATCTAAATAAGTATAAAATTCAATAACTTTTTGTGATTGAGGATTTGAAGGATATTCATTTAATTGTTTTATAAATTGCTCAATAATTTTTTTAAAGTATTTTTTAACTACTTTGTCAAAAAAAATCTTGTTTTTTCTTTTACTTTTCCCCAATTTTTCAATTTTACTTACCATCCCAGAATAAGCTTGTGCATTCATCATGTCTTGATTACTAATTTTTGCAGGATTTATTTTTGTTCCCATTACTACCTCCATTATTTGACTATCTTTTTTATTCTTTCCATTATAGTTTTTCCTAATCCATTTTCATCTAACTTTTCAACATAAAGTATAGGAGAATCTTCATCTAAAAGTCTATATAAAGAATCATATAAATTTTCAATAGCTTCATTATAATCTAAATTTTTAGATAAAATTTCAATTTTTTTAATATTTAAATCCTTAACTTCACCAAAAGAAAGCAAAATAGAATTTTTAGGAAGATTGGAAAATTCTTTTTTATCTATTATTTTAATCTCTTTAGAAAAAGAATTTTTACTTTTTTTCTTTTCTTGAAGCTCATTAACTGAACCGATTATTTCCTCAATAGCTTCTTTAGTAATACCACCATTTCTTACTATTAAAGGAGGGTTATATGTCGTATCTAGTATTGTTGACTCAATAGATTTTTTTGTTTTACCACCATCAATAATAAAATCAATTTCATTTTCTTTAAATTGTTTTATAACATGTTCTGCTCTAGTAGGGCTAAGTTGTCCACTTTTATTAGCACTTGGAGTAGCTAAAGCTCCACCACAATTCTTAATAAGCTCTCTGGCTATGTCATTATCTGGAATTCTAAGTCCTAAAGTGTCACCATAAGCAGTAATTAAGTTGTTAATATGACTTTTTTTAGGTAAGATTAAAGTTAAAGCTCCAGGCCAAAAAGCACTCATTAAATCCCAAATTAAAGGATTTTCAATATATGCATGTTCTTCTACCCTTTTAATGTCATCAATTAGAACAATAATAGGAGAATCTAAAGGTCTATCTTTTACTTTAAAAATTCTTGTTATGGCCTTTTCATCTTGAATATGAGCACCTAAACCATAAACAGTATCTGTAGGAAAAGCAACAATTTTTCCTTTTTTAATTTCACTACCTATTTCTTCAAAATTACATTTTTCTGAACTAAAAATTTTCATAAATCACGATCCATTCTAGCATAAATAAAAAAATTACACAATTACATATTTAATCATCTTCATCTAATATAACATCTCTTAAAGCCTTTCCAGCATCTTCAGGAAAAACAGGGTTAATATAGTAACCAGTCCCCCATTCAAAACCAGCAATTTTTGTAAGCTTAGGCATAATTTCTAAATGCCAATGAAAAATATCATCAATTCGATTGTTTGTATTTACAGGGGATGTATGTAAAACCATATTGTAATCGACATCACCTAAACAAATTTTTATTCTTTTAATAACTCTCTTTAGAATACGAGCTAAGTCTTTGATCTGAGACTTAGAGATTGTAGAAAAATAAGCGTTATGCTGTTTAGGCATAATCCAAGTTTCATAAGGAACTTTTCCAGCAAAAAAATTGAAAGCTAAAAATTCTTCATTTTCTTCAATAATTCTTTCTTTATCAATAAGTTCTTGGTCAAGAATATCACAATAAACACACCTATCTCTAAAATTGTAATAAGTTTTAGCACCTTCTATTTCAGTTTCAACTCTTTTAGGGACAACAGGAGTTGCAATTAACTGCGAATGACTATGTTCCAAAGAAGCTCCAGCATCTTCACCGTAATTTTTGAAAATTAAAATATGTTTAATGTTTTTATCAGAAGCAATTTCAACATATCTATCTCTATAAGCTAAGATTACTTTTTCAATTTGAACTAGTGAAAGATCAGAAATACATCTAACATGTTCTTCACATTCTACAAAAATTTCATGTCTTCCTAATCCATCCATTTTGTCGTAAATTCCAATTCCTTTTTTTTCAAGACTTTTTTCACTACGAAGAGCAGGATATTTATTTTCTAAAACTCTAATCCACCAACCGGGAGTATTAGGTTCTCTATTAGGAATTTTTGAATAAACTAGAATTTCATTCCCAGATTTTTTTTCATTTCCAGAGCAAAAAGGACAATATTCATTACTTTTATCTTTTCTTTCATCATTTTTAAAATCATTAGGTCTGTAAGATCTTTCTGGTGAAAAAATGACCCATCTTCTACTTACTGGATCTTTCCTAAATTCAGACATAAGCCCTCCTAAAATTATATAGAATTATAGATATTTACTTAATTAAACTCTACTCAATAAAACTAAAAATCCTTTATATAAATATTAGGATTTTTATTAAATATATTTTATTTAATAAAATATCTAATAAATTACATAAGGTAGTGCGTAAGCACTACCTTTTAAATTAT
>JAFGUR010000297.1 GCA_016938425.1 Fusobacteriaceae bacterium | reverse complement strand
GAAAACCAGACTAGAAAAGAAGGTAAAGTTGATATTGATTCCTCTATTATTGGTCTTGTTTTAGGTTATAATTTTAATATTAATTAGTTAAATTTAATAAATAATAAGAAATATAATTTCTTATTATTTATTATTGTTTTCTGTAGAAATCCTCAACCAACCAATCGGTTTATTGGATCCTCCTACTTCTTTTTTCCCGTTATTATTAATAATTTTAAATTTTTCTTTTGTTTTTATCCATACATTTTGCTGAACTATTTCAATTTCACTTTCAGTTACTTTCGAAACAATTCCCACATGTCCATACCTTTTATTTTCAATTACAATTAAATCATTAATTTGAGGAAGTTCTCCTTGACCATTCCAAAATTGTACTAAATTCCTATCTTTGTTCATTTCTCCATTCTTAATTTTTTTATCAAAAAAATCTTTTGCATTTCCCATAACATTTGGCATTTTGTGATTAAATTTATCATAATAAAATCTCTTCACATATTCAACACATTGCCATTTTCTCCCATAATAATAACCATCTTCACTATAGTTTTTTCCATAACTCTTATAAAAAATTAGGCCATTATAATAAATTGGTACATCCATATAAGAGTCTATTTTTCTCCCAATAAAAAATCTATCTGTTCCTAAAATTAAGATTATTAATAGGATTATTAGGTAAATGAGCTTACTTGTCTTTACCATAATAATTCCCATACTTTTCAAAACTTCTCAATATTCTTTCTACTTTTTCTATTCTTTCTTCTAAAGTTCCTTTTAATGAAATAAAAGGAATTCTTCTTTCATATAAATCAGCTTTAATTGCCATATGAAACGTTTTTCTCTTTTGTTCCCCACTTCTATCCCAAGTATCATCATAAGGAATATCATCTTCACATAAGAAAAATAAATCATACCGCATAATATTTTCTTTCGCTATTTTTTCTAATAATTCTGGTGCTTTCCCATGATAATCAAGTGCAAACATATATGTTGTAATAGCATTTGTATCAACAAAAAAATATTTATCAGCATTTTTTAACTCTTTATCTTCTTGTTCTATGTGACCTAATGCTATTTTATCAAAATCATCAAAACCTATTCTTCTATCAACTTGATTTTCAGTCCAATAATCTCTTCCATATTCACTTGCAAATGTTGTATTATATTTTTTTGCTAGTGCTTCTGAAATTGTAGATTTTCCTGTTGAAGGTGCCCCTAAAAAAACTACTTTTGTTATCAAATCTTGATATACAATATCATCTAGAAAGCCTCTATATTTATAAGGATTTTCTCTTATCATTGTTCCTGAAATTGGAACTATTTCTCTTTCTTCATCTACTCTTATATCTAAGGCTTCTAAAGCTTTACTTACATGATCTCCATAAAATTCGCTAGAATAAAAATGAGTTACCTTTATCCCATTCAACATCTCTATTATATAATTTTCTTGCATTATTTCAAAGGACCGCTCATTTGAATAACCATCTGGTCCATCCCATCCTTCTATTACTTTTACTGTTGGATATATCTTTCTTATCCAATTTGCTCTTATATTTAATGGTATATTTATAACTTCTGTATTATAAATTAAAACTACTACTTCATCCATTTCTTTTAAAGCCATTTCTATGATATATTGATGTCCCTTATGAAACGGTGCAAATTTTCCTAATGTAAATCCAACTTTTTTATTCATTACACCCTCCTAAAATTAATTTCTCTGCAACTCCTTTTGACCAGTTATAATAACCATAAAAAGAATTAACTAAATACGCTGACCACATCAATACCATAAGGCTTCCATCCTGTCCGCCATAATAAGTTCTATATGTCCACATGAGCACAGAAAATACATTTAAAATTATATAAAAAACCCATTGTTCTCTATACCTCCATACCATTAAAAATGTTGCTATTACAGACAATACATTTGTTGTTGCATCAATATAAGGAGTATTCTGCCCTTCTATTTTTGATAAGAAAAATCCCAAAGCCAAAACAGCCATAAATGATAATAAGGCTAATTTTATCTGAGCTCGTATGGTTAATTTTCTCATTTTAACTATCTTATCTTCTAACTTCTTTTTCCACATTATATAACCTACAACATTCATTGGTACAAAAAATAATAAATTCAACAAAAGCTCTCCAAAGAGTTTATTTGTATAAGCAAGATAAGCATATCCAAATGTATTATACATTCCAAATACATATGTCCAAATATTTCCTTTTGCTGCCAATACTACACATAATACTCCTGTTAAGAAAACTGAAAATCCAAAAAATGTATCTTTCCATAATATTGTTAATATTAGTGAAATCGCTACAAAACAACTTAGCCAAATTTTTTCGTATAAGTTCCATTTCATAATTATTCTCCTTTATTTTTTTTATTATTATATCATAACATATAGAAAATTAATATTATAAACTATAAACTTTAACTATTGACTTTTAAAAAAAGCAGGTGTATTATATACATATAGGGGGTACCCCTATAAAAAAGGAGGCGTTTATGATAACTAAAATTAAAATTGACGGTATGAGTTGTAATCATTGTGTTATGGCTATTACAAATGCTCTAAAAGAAATTGATACTGTTGAAAGTGTTAGTGTTTCTCTTGAAGAAAAAACTGCTACAATTACTTCAAAATCAGATGTTTCTCTTGATAAAATCAAAGAGCTTATTGAAGAAGAAGGTTTTACTTTTTCTGGTATTATTTAACTACTTGGTTTCTACCAAGTAGTTTTCAAAAAGAAAGGATAAATTTATGATAGATATAATTAAAATTAAAGGAATCACATGTCAAGCATGTGTTTCTAGAATAGAAAAAAAATTACTTAAAAATGAATATATTTCTAATGCTTCCATAAATTTCTTAACTAATGAGTTAACTGTAGAATACGAGGAAATGAATATCAATAATTCTGAAATAATTGAACTTATAAAATCCATTGGATACGATATAGAAGTCCCTTATTCTAATGTTATTTTAGACATTGAAGGTATGACTTGTCAGGCTTGTTCTCTTAGAATTGAAAAAAAAATATCTAAATTGGAAGGTATCTCTAAAATTAATGTTAATCTTGCTACTAATATAGCTGAAATTATTTTTAATGAAAATCAAATTAAATTAAGTGAAATTAAATCTTCAATAGAAAATCTTGGATATAAAGCTTTTTCTCACAAAGAGTTCAGCGAGGAAAAAAAAGAGAAAAATAATTCCTTATATAAATTAATTTTAGCAATTATTTTTACAGTTCCTATTTTTT
>JAFGUR010000296.1 GCA_016938425.1 Fusobacteriaceae bacterium | reverse complement strand
TAACTGTTCATCTTTTCCTAATAAAAATTCTATTGAACTTTTATTGCCATAAAAATCTTTTTTTATGAACTTCCCAAAGATATCTGCTTTTGTTGCATCATTATAATTTAATCCTAATTTTAACTCTTTATCTGTTGAATCCTCTACCTTCAATTTCAATGTTTTCCCAATCACTTTATAGTTAACTTTAGAAAAAACTCTTGAACTATATAGTTTATCAATAATATTATTTAAATCATTAATCGTTAATTTTACTGGTAATTTCAGATTCATCATTTTTTTAATGTTACTTTCACTTATATTTTTGGATCCTACAATTTCTATAGTTTCTATCTCAACTTTCTCAATTGTTTTAAGCTTTTTTTCACGAATACTATTATATTTTTCTTCATTTCTAAACTTTCTAATATCATCAACTTTTAAGTATGTCGCTTTTTCCCCTTCATCAATAATTTCTTTTATATTTCCAAATGAAAAAATATTATATTGGGATATGTTTGGGTTTATTAATATATCAACTTTTGTTTTTTCAATATCCGTTACATCAACTCTTTTATAAGCAATTACTTGATTCATTATAGCAATTGCGTTATTCAATTTTTCTTTTTTTTCTAAATCTCCCAAAACCTCTTGGCCAATTATATAATTAGCTCCTAAATCTAATGCTACTGAAACTGGAAAATTATTTGCAAGTCCTCCATCCAATAACATTCTCCCATCTATCTCAACAGGATCTAATAATCCTGGTAAAGACATACTAGCTCTTATTGCATCTGTTAAACTCCCTTTTGTAAAAATAACTGGACTTCCAGTTTCTGCGTCTGTAGCTACACAAGCAAAAGGAATTGGAAGCTTTGAAAAATCAGTAATATCTTTAGCATTCATATATAATTCTTCAAGAAGTTTATCAGCTTTTTGTCCTTTTACTGCCCCTTTTGGTATTGGCATTTTCCAATTCTCCAAAGATAATGGTAACGGATATTTATCTTTATCTTCTTTATTTTCCATTAATTCATTTTCTCGTAAAATGGAGTCTGTAAAATAATCAAACCAATTTCGACTCAGAATAATTTTTTCTATTTCTTCACCTGTATATCCCATCGAATATAACCCACCTATTATACTTCCCATACTAGTTCCTACAATATAATCTACTGGAATCTTT
>JAFGUR010000295.1 GCA_016938425.1 Fusobacteriaceae bacterium | reverse complement strand
CTTTGGCTCCGCATAAAATATTCTAAGAGCTAAAGCTCTAAGAATATCTAAACCCGACCAGCAACGGTTGCTGGACACCTTATAATTAAACATAATTATTTTTATAGTATAATTTACAAGGAATTTCCTAAAGGATAATTCCCTTCGGTCAAAAAACATACTACGTTTACGAGGTTTGGGCGCGCAGTCCAAGTTTTAAATGTTTGATTTTTAAGGTTTTTTATTAAAAAACGTGCATTTTTTTCTTAAAAATATATTTGTACACTTCTAAAATCAATGGTTTTATATTTTTCAGTAAGCCCTAATTACAATATTTATAAAATTATTAAAGCAATAGCATAGCTATTGCTTTTTATATGTTAATTTGTATTTTTTGAAGTTACTGCTAATCTCTCTATATAAGCTTTTATATAGGTATTCATATTTTTTTTATTAAATTGTTTTAATATTTCATCTTGACTAAAGCCTTTCTTTATCATTTTTTGAATATCAAACATAACCTCCACAGGTATTACATTTGCGGGATCTTTATCCATCCTTTCACCTCCTTTTTTGTCACTCTACCATGATAGCTCATTTTTCTTGAAAATAAAAGAGTAAAAAGAAAAAAATTTCATTTTTTTTATTTTTATTGAAATTCAACGCCATTTAAGACTTGTTAAAGAGATTAGTTTCAATTAATTTAATTATTTTCAATTTATTGTTTATAATGTCGTAGTAGTTACATTTTTATTTTTATGGTATAATTTTGTGGGTGATAATTTTGAATACAGGACTAGTTCATTTTTATATTGGAAACGGCAAGGGAAAATCTACTTCTCTTTTTGGCCTAGCCTTAAGAGCATTAGGTAGAAATTTTAAAGTATTAATTGTACAAGTATTAAAAGTTGAAGATACCGGTGAGATTTTATTTTTGAAAAATCAAAAAATAAACAATTTGGAAATAGTACAAATAATTTCTTATGATAAATTCACTTGGGAAATGAGTATCTCCGAAATCGAAAACACAAAATTTATAATTTCACATGGAATTCAGAACGTTTTTAATATTTATAATAACTATGATATTGTTTTTTTTGACGAGCTTTTGAATGCCGAATTATTAGGCTTTATTTCTAGTAACACTATAATAGATTTAATTTCAAATAAAAAAAGTCAAGTGGAATTAATTTTTAGTGGTAGAGATGTTTCAGAAAATTTAAAAGAATATGCTGATTATATTTCTGTAATTAAATGTGAAAAACACCCTTATAATTTAGGTATAAGTGGTAGAATCGGGATTGAATTTTAAGGAGTTTTATGGCAAAAATTATCTTAATTAGGCATGGCGAATCATTTTTAAATCAAAAAAAAGTATATTTTGGACATTCTGATCCAAAACTAACAAGCAAAGGAATTTCACAAATTGAAAATTTAAAAAATTCAATACCTCTCTATGATTATATTTTTTCAAGTCCTTCCATAAGAGCCTTGGAAACAGCTAGATTACTTAATATAGAAAATAAACCTATCGTTACCGACTCAAATCTTATGGAAATTAACTTTGGGAATTTTGAAGGTTTATGTTTTGATGAAATAAGTACCCTTTACCCTCAAGAAATAGTTCTTTGGAAAAATCATAATATCAATTATAAATTTCCAGAAGGTGAAAGTATTTGGGACCTTGGAAAAAGGTGCGAATGTTTTTTTGACAAATTAAAAACAAGTAATGAAACATTTTTAATTATAACTCATAGCGGTATCATTAATTCCTTTCTCTCCCTCTACCTCACGGGAACTATTAATAACTTTTGGAATTTCCAATGCAGCCTTGGTTCCATGAGTACCATTGAGCTTTATGCCTCTTTTGCCATTTTAAAGAATTTTTCTCTTTCATTTGAATAGAGTTCTAAAATCATTAATCAAAGTCTTCTGGCAGACCATGACACAATAGTGAAAAGCTCTAACACAAAGACACCGAGTGAAAATAAAGTTTCAAAGAAAAAATTTTAAAACTTTGTTTTTATAACACTTGTTCTGTTTGGGCAGTTCCCTAAAAAATAAAAAAGTGCCACCGGGGCACTTTTTTATTTTTTAGCTTTTTCTATTAAAGACTGTTTTCCTTCGTTAACTTTTTCCTTTTGGAAAGCTTTTATAACCATTTCAGCTTCGTTAAAAGGAACAGAAACAAACGAGAACTTTTCAAATACTTGAGCATTTTTGATTAAATTTCTTTTAATCTTTGCTTTTGCACAAATTAACCCAACCAATTGACCCACATTTAAACCATCTTTATTTCCTTTTGCAATAAATAATCTTGTTAATCCATCTAAAGTATGATCATGAGCTTCTCTGCTTCTTCTATCTTTTCTGTCTCTAGAATCTCTGCTATCTCTAGAATCTCTGGAGTCTCTTCTACCTCTGTATTCTTCGATTTCTTGGTAAGTATCTGCTTCCAATTCATCTCCTAGAGATATTTTTAATAAAGCTGCTATCAACTCTTCTGAATTTTCATTTTTTTCCATTAATTTTTTTGCCAAATCTCTATAAGAATCATAATTTTGTAATTCCGCCGTAGATTCAACTAACTCCATGAAGTTATCTTCTTTATTTTTCAATATTTCAGCAATTTTTGGTAATTTTTCTTTTCTTATTTCTGTCTTTGCTACTTTTTGTATATGCAACAATTTGCTATACTCTCTAGGCGTAACAAAAGTTATTGCTGTCCCTTCTTTTCCTGCTCTTCCTGTTCTTCCTATTCTGTGAACATAAGATTCTGCTTCTTGAGGCAATGAATAGTTTATAACATGAGTAAGATTATTTACATCTATCCCTCTTGCTGCTACATCTGTTGCAACCAAAATATTAATAGTTTGATTTTTAAATTTATATAACACTTTTTCTCTTTGATTTTGAGTTACATCTCCATGAATACAATCAGCATCATATCCTCTTTCAGCTAATTTTAGAGTTATATCATTAACATCATTTTTAGTTTGACAAAAGATTATTCCGTAAAAATCTTTTTCTATGTCAATTACTCTACAAAGCGCCTCAAATTTATTCTCTCTTGTTACTTCAAAATAAATTTGTTCTGTCAAAGCTGTTGTTAATTCTCTGTTTTTTACAGCTAGTATTTCATAATCTTTCATGTAAGTTTTAGCTATTTCTAAAATTTCTTTCGGCATAGTTGCAGAAAAAAACAACATTTTTTTCTCTTTAGGTGTATGGTTCAAAATATTTTCAATATCTTCAATGAATCCCATATTCAACATTTCATCTGCTTCGTCTAAAATAAAATACTTTATTTTATCCAAAATTAATTTTTTTCTGTCTAATAAATCAATAACTCTACCGGGAGTTCCTACTACTATATCAATCCCATCTTTTAATTTTTTCATTTGATGCATGATATTTGAACCACCATAAACCGGTAAAACTCTTAATCTTTTTTCACCTTTCAAAGAACTTATTTCCTCAGCAACTTGAATTACCAATTCTCTTGTAGGTGCTAATATAATTGCTTGAACATTGTTTTCTTTTTCTAATCTATCAATTATAGGCAACGAAAATGCTGCTGTTTTACCTGTCCCCGTTTGTGCTTGTCCTATAACATCTTTGTTTCCATCCAAAAGTCTAGGAATACAAAGTGCTTGTATCGGACTAGGCGTTTCATACCCTTTTTTGCCAATTGCCTCCAATGTTGCTTCTGACAAACCTAAATCTTTAAAACTTAATATTTTCTCCAAATCATCTTTCCTTTCTAAATCATAAATTATCTAACACACTATTATACCATAGAGTTTATTATTTTGCAATTATTCTTTAATTTTATTTCCACAATATGGACAGTACTCATAGTCAAAATTTAATTCGTGTCCGCATTTTTTACACATTTTTAATTCAAATATTACATTTAATTGATAAGCAAAGACTTCTTCTTCCTTCAAAATACTATCAACATATTCCTTTTTTATACTGTATAAAGAACCGCAAGTTTTGCATTCTAAATAATACCTTTTATCCCAAGAAAAAATAGGCAAAAAGAAAAGAGAAAAATTTCTCTCTTCTAGAATTATTATTCCTTTAGATTCATTACACTTACATTTATAAGAAACTTCTTTAATTATTTTTTTACGGTCATTAATACCTGCCACAAATATCATAATTAACCTCTTACTTGTCCGTTTCCACTGATAACATATTTAAGACTTGTTAACTCTCTTATACCCATTGGTCCTCTTGCATGAAGCTTTTGAGTTGAAATTCCTATTTCTCCGCCAAACCCAAATTCCCCTCCGTCTGTAAATCTCGTGGAAGCATTAACATATACACAAGCTGAATCTACTTCTCTGGAAAATTTATTGGCATTTTCAAAATTTTCTGTTATTATGGCATCTGAGTGCTTTGTAGAATATCTATTTATGTGCTCTATAGCTTCTTCGATATTTGAAACTGTTTTTATTGATAAAATCAAGTCCAAATATTCTGTATCCCAATCTTCTTCTATAGCCTCTTTTGCATCTTGTACAAATTTAATAGCTTCTTTATCTAATCTTAATTCTACGTTTTTTTCTTTTAAAACTTTCGCTATTTCAGGCAAAAATTCTTCTACCTTATCCTTGTGTATCAAAACCGTTTCTATCGCATTACATACTCCGGGTCTTTGAGTTTTAGCATTAAATATAATATTTTTTGCTTTTTCTAACTGTCCGTATTCGTCAACATATACATGACAAACTCCAGCTCCTGTTTCTATAACAGGTATTGTTGCGTTTTCAATAATTGCCTTTTTTAAACCTTTTCCACCTCTTGGAATTACGACATCAACATAATCATTTAGTGTCAATAATTCATTTACATATTCTCTCTCTGTTCTTTCCATAAGAATTACGGCGTCTTTTGGCAATCCTGCTTCTTCCAAGCTTTCTCTTACTATATTAACCAATACTTTATTTGAATTTATCGAGTCACTTCCTCCTCTTAAAATTACGGCATTTGAAGCTTTTAAACAAAGGATTGATGCATCGATTGAAACATTTGGTCTAGATTCATAAATCATAGCTATAACACCCAATGGTACTCTCACTTTTTTTATTTCCATACCATTTTTATGTCTAAAACCTTCCACTATTTCTCCTATTGGATCTCTAAAGTTTTTTACAACTTCAATAGCTTCTACCATTCCATCAATTCTGGCATCTGTTAAAAGTAATCTATCTAAAAAAGCCTTTGTTAGTCCTTTTTTTTCTCCGGCTTTTATATCTATTTCATTTTCCTTTTTAATTATTTCTCTTTTTTTATTTAAATTTTTTATTAATATTTCAAAAAAATTATCTTTTGTTAAGGTATCTGCCTTATTTAAAATAACAGATGCTTCTTTTGATTTTTTTCCCAACTCTATTACATATTCACTCATTTTTAACCTCCAATGCTCATATTATTTATGTGAATTACTTCGTCATAATCTTTATACCCTAATATTTTCAATATATCTTTCGACTGTTTCCCCAATATTTTTTTGCATTCGTCTGCGCTATAATTTACTATACCTGCAGCCAAAATATTTTTTTCCTCATCTAATAACGTTATTACATCGCCTTTTTGAAAATTCCCTTCTACCTCTTTTATTCCACTTGGTAAAAGACTCTTATGCTTAAGAATGGCTTGTTTTGCCCCGTCATCTATTATTAATTTTCCTGTTTTTTTAGAACTATACTGTAACCAGTGTTTTTTTGCTCTTAATCCTTTTTTATTCTTAACAAAAAGTGTTCCTATATCTTCACCTTTTATAATTTTTAGTAAATTCTCAGGTTTTTCTCCTTGAGCAATAACCATATTTACTCCCGAATTAAGGGCTATTTCTGCAGCCTTAATCTTGGTTGCCATTCCTCCAGTTCCAAACTTACTATTTGAATCTCCTGCCATATTTTTAACTTCCTCATTAAGTGACGTTATTAAAGGAAGTAATTTTGCCTCAGGATTTTCTTTTGGATTACTGTCATATAACCCGTCAATATCAGAAAAAATTATAAGTAAATCTGCATCTACCAAAGTAGCTACAAAAGCCGATAAGGTATCATTATCTCCAACTTTTATTTCCTCTACGGCAATGGCATCATTTTCGTTAATAACAGGTATTACTCCTGCATTAAACAAAGCAAAACAAGTATTTCTTCCATTAAGATACCTATTTCTTTCGTTTAAATCACTTGCAGTAAGAAGTAATTGTCCTATATTTTTACCATATTCGGCAAATATTTTCTGATATAAATGTATAAGTGCTACTTGACCGACTGCTGCAACTGCTTGTTTTTCGGGGAGAGTTTTTGGACGATTTTTTAAATTTAATTTCCCCATGCCTGCACCAATTGCTCCTGAGGTAACCAACATAACCTCGTAGCCATTATTATGCAAATTAGCTATTTGTCTTACCAATACTTCGATACGTTCCAAATTAAGTAAGCCCGTTTCATGAGTTAAAGTTGTCGTTCCAACTTTAATTACAACTCTTTTTACATCTCCTAAATACTCTTTTTTGTTCATAATTATTTTCCTCCGAAAAACTTGTATTAGCTTAATTATATCATATTTTTTCTTTGATTATCAATAAAAATAAGCACTTCACCCTCGTATGATATTAAATAAAAATTTTATATTTTATTTTTTTGAAACTCTCAAAATCTTCACATACGTATTTTGCATTTTTTAACATATACTCATTAAATTTCGGTTCTTTATATGCCCAACCTGCCCATAAAAAATCTACATTTGCTTCTTTAGCCATTAAAAAACCTGGTTTTAAATCATCAATTACTAATATTTCCTCATTAGATAGCCCATATTTTTTTTTAATGTCATAAATAGGAAAGGGGTTTGGTTTCCTCTTTTCATTGCCCAATTCCCATGAATAAATATCTTTGGGAATAAAACCAAGATTATAATCATAATCGTTTTCTATTCTTTTTCTATTGGAATGAGTTACAACTGCTATTCTTCCTCCTTTTTTCTTAAATTCCAAAAGAAAATTCTTAATTTCCTCATAAAATATCCCTATTTTATCCTGAGTATCTTCTTTCCATCTTTCATACATAAAACTTATTTCATCCTCATTTAATTGCAGTATTTCTCTCAAAAATATTTCAAACCCTGGATCAAAGGAATAATTAATGTATTCATCAAAGCTTATTTCTAGATTTGGTTTCAATCTCTTAAGAGACTGCTTAAAAGAAGGATAGTGATGATTTTCGCTGGTAGGTGTTACTGTATCGTCATGATCTATCATAATGCATTTATATGGCATTTTAATAACTCCTATTCTTCTATGGCAAAATTATTGTCGACAATTTTTATTCCGTCAATTGCAGCACTTACTATTCCACCTGCATAACCTGCTCCCTCTCCTATTGGAAACAGGTTCTCAACATTAAGACTTTTCCCCTTTTCATTTCTTGTTATTCTAATTGGAGCAGAGGTTCTTGTTTCAGGTCCTATAAGATTAGCTCTTTCAGATATAAAATACTTGTTTCTGCTCCATTCTTTAAATGCAAGTTGCATGTTATTTTTTATTACTTCCGGGAAAAAATCGTTAAAATTTGTAGAACATAGCTCCATTTTATAAGAACTCTCTATTTTTTCTTTTGTCTTTTTATTTTTCATAAAATCAAATAAATTTTGATACAAAGCCCCATGACCTTTTTTTATTTCAAATGCTTTTCTTTCTATTTTTTCTTGAAAATTCATCCCGTCAAAAACATCATTTCCAAAATCTTCTTTTTTTACCGCTACAACTACTGCGGAATTGGAAAATTTACCATCTCTGGTGGAATAACTCATCCCGTTAACCAAAGAATGCCCTTCTATAGAACTGGCATTAACTATTTCTCCTCCCGGACACATACAAAAAGAAAAAACTCCTCTTTTCTCTGCGGTATTATTATATGTATAATTATAAGTTGCCGAACCTAAATGAGGATGCCCGGCAAATTCACCAAATTGCATTTTATCTATGTCCTCTCTAGGATGCTCTATTCTTACTCCTACGGCAAAATCTTTATTTTCCATAAAAACTCCTCTTTCATAGAGCTTTTTGTATGTATCTCTTGCCGAATGACCTATTCCCAACAAAATATAATTAAATTCAAGCCATTCTTTCCCGTTTATCTCTATACTTTTTATTTTATTGGAGAATATTTTAAAATCCGTTATTTTGCTGTTAAATTTAAATTCTCCACCCATTTCTATTATTTGGTTTCTCATATTTTGTACCACTATTTTCAAAACATCTGTTCCTATATGAGGTTTATAATGATAAAGAATTTCTTCTTGAGCACCGAATTTTACAAATGTTTCAAAGACATAATCCATATATTGACTTCTCACTCTTGTTGTTAGTTTCCCGTCAGAATAAGTCCCTGCTCCGCCTTCTCCAAATTGTATATTTGAATCCTCATTTAGTATCCCTAATTTGTAAAAATTTTCTATATCTTTATCTCTTTCTTCAACCATAGTTCCTCTTTCAAAAACTATAGGTTTATACCCCAATTCGCATAATCTTAAGGCTGCAAATAAACCTGCAGGTCCTGTTCCTATAACAGCTATTTTCCCATCCAAATTTTTGCTTTTTCTTTTTACTAAAATTTCCTCACTAGATTGCGTTATATTTTTAAATTTGGATATATCTATTTTTTTGTTCAAATTAATTTCTATATTATAAATTAATTTTATATCTTTCCTATTTCTTGAATCTATTGACTTTTTTAAATAAGTTATTTTTTGTATAGATTCTTTTTCTATGCCAATTTCTTTTATATATTTTTTTATTGCTACTTCTTGATTTTGTTCTACCCCAATATTTATATTTTTTATTTGTATTTTCATTTTTCACCTCTTAAAAAATTATATCATATTTTATATATTTCTATATATTGAATTTAATAAAAAAGACTTTCCGTTGCACCTACAGAACATAATAATGAACATTTGCGTTATGTAGTTCTATGGCCAAGTTAATATATGTTGCTGCTTCTTTAAATTTTTTGATTTTAAATTATTTATTTTCCTTAAATCATTGCAAAAAAAAAGAGCTTACGCTCTTTTAATTAGGGCTTATTGAAAAATATAAATACTCTGATTTTATCGGCATCCTGTATATTTTTCAGTGAATAAATGTTGTTTTTTACGATTTTTATTAAAAATCAAACATCCAAACCTTGGACTTTGCGTCCAAACCTCCTAAACATAGGACGTTTTTTTGACCGAAGGGAATTATCTTTTAGAAAATCCCTTGTAAATTATATTACAAAGATATTTATTCTGAATTATAAGGTGTCCATCAATCATTGCTGGTCAGGTTTAGATATTCTTAGAGCTTTAGCTCTTAGCTAAAGGCGATAGTTGGGCAGACGCCCAAGGTTTTCAAAACTACTTCTAATTCAGTAGACTCTAATTAAATTTTTTATTTACCTAAAGGTAGAATTATTTTTCCATACTTTTCATTCAATACTAATGCTATTGCTTCGTAAAATGCAAAAAAACCACATAAAATTCCTTCGAACCCTGCAATTGTATGGATTTCATGATTCCCTGTAAAATTAGCCGTTGCTAAAAGTAAAAATAAAATAGTCAAAGAACCAAATACCAATTTTCCTATTAAAGCTCCTTTTAGTGTTCCAAAAAATAATCCAAAAGTCAATAACCCCCACATAAGTAAATAGTACCCCATTGCTACCGAATCAGGTTTTGCTCCTAATCCTAAAGTTGGTAATACCCAAATTCCTACCAGAGATAACCAAAATGCTCCATAAGAAGTGAATGCAACCATTCCAAAAGTATTTCCTTTTTTTGCTTCCAATACTCCGGCAATCATTTGGGCAATTCCTCCATAAAAAATTCCCATAGTCATAATCATTGCATTGAGTTCATAAAAACCCGCATTATGAATATTTAATAGTATTGTTGTCATTGCAAATCCTAATAAACCTAAAGGTGCAGGATTAGCAAAAGTGTTTTTTAGAGCCTTAATTTCCGACATTTTTCCTCCTATTATTTTTTATAAGTCAAATTATTATATCTTTATTAAATTCTATCGTCAAGTATATATATCAAATCCTAATGG
>JAFGUR010000294.1 GCA_016938425.1 Fusobacteriaceae bacterium | reverse complement strand
TTTTTTCTTGACAACTATGCATTAGACATAGTAATATACTAGTATACAATTAAAAATATAGGAGGACTTTTATGAAAATGACATTTCGTTGGTATGGACTAGGGAATGATGATATTACTTTAGATAAAATTAAACAAATTCCTGGTGTAGATGGTGTAGTTTGGGCTTTACATGATATTCCTGCTGGTGTAGAATGGCCTATGGAAAGAATTGAAGAAGTAAAGGCTCAGGCTGACGAATTTGGATTTAATATTGATGTAGTAGAAAGTGTAAATGTTCATGAAGATATAAAACTTGGACTGAAATCTAGAGATAAATATATAGAGAATTATAAAAAAACAATCGAAAAGCTTTCTAAGGTTGGAGTTAAGGTAATCTGTTATAATTTTATGCCTGTATTTGATTGGACAAGGACAGATTTATATAAAAATATATCAGATGGTTCTAATGCGCTTTTTTTTGAAAAAAGTAAAATATCAGATATTGATCCAAAAGAATTAATTAGAAAATTAGCAAAAGATGTAACAGTTACTATGCCTGGTTGGGAGCCAGAAAGATTAGAAAGAATAGAGGAATTGTTTAAAGCATATGAAGGATTTACTGCAGAAAATCTATGGGCAAATCTTAAATATTTTTTAGAAGAAATAATTCCAGTTGCAGAGAAATTTGACATTAAAATGGCAATACATCCAGATGATCCAGCATTTCCTATTTTTGGACTTCCTAGAATTATAATAAATAGAGAAAATATAAAAAGATTTTTAAATTTAGTTGATAGTCCTTATAATGGCTTAACTCTGTGTTCTGGATCTTTAGGGTCAGTATTATCTAATGATATACCTTCAATTATAAGAGAATTTCACGATAGAATACATTTTGCGCATATAAGAAACGTTAAAGTATATGAAAATGGTGATTTTATAGAAACATCACATAGAGCTTGTGATGGATCAGTAGATATTGTAGATGTTATGAAAGCTTATCACGAAAATGGTTTTGCTGGTTATATAAGACCTGACCATGGAAGACATTTATGGGGAGAAGAAAAAACATGTAGACCAGGATATGGTTTGTATGATAGAGCTCTTGGAATTATGTATTTATTAGGAATATGGGACACCCTAGAATCACAAAAAACAAATAAAATATAAATGTTAAGGAGAATTTTTATGGAAAATGAATGTCTGTACTGTACTAAAAATAGCACACTAAATTCATTAATGATAGAGATAGCAAAATTAAAAATTTCAACTCTTTATCTTTTTAAAGAACAAACTTATAAAGGAAGATGTATTGTTTCTTTTGATAAACATGTAAATGAACTTTTTGAATTATCAGAAGAGGAAGTATCTTTATTTATGAAGGACGTACTAAATGTTGCAAAAACATTAAAAAAAGTTTTTAATGCGGATAAGATAAATTACGGAATATACTCAGATAAGTTACCTCATCTTCATTTTCATATAGTTCCTAAATATAGAGATGATTTTTCATGGGGAAGTACTTTTGAGATGTCTCCAAGTAATAAAAAAGAATTAAGTGATGTAGAATATAACGAGATGATTAAACTTATTAAAGACAATCTTTAAATTTGGAGGGGAAAAAATGAAGAAATTCATGGATGATAATTTTCTATTAGAAAGTAAAACAGCAGAGGAACTTTATCATAAATATGCAAAGGAAATGCCAATTTACGATTATCATTGTCATTTGAGCCCAAAAGAGATATACGAGAATAAAAAATTTAAAAATATAACAGAAGCTTGGCTTGGTGGAGACCATTATAAATGGAGAGCTATGAGAAGTAATGGAGTAGAAGAAAAATACATTACTGGTGAATCTAAAGATTATGATAAATTTATGTCTTGGGCAAGAACTCTTCCAAAAGCTATAGGAAATCCTCTTTATCATTGGACACATTTAGAGCTTCAAAAATATTTTGGAATAGAAGAAATTCTTTCAGAAAAAACAGCAGAAGTAATTTGGGAAAAAGCTAATAAATTAATATTAAAAGATGAATTTTCTGCAAGAAGTCTTATTAAAAGATCCAATGTTAAAGTAATTTGTACAACAGATGATCCAATAGATAATCTTGAATATCATATAAAACTTAAAGAAGATAAAAGTTTTGATGTAAAAGTTCTTCCAACTTTTAGGCCAGATAAAGTTGTAGAAATAAAAAAAGATGATTTCATTTCTTGGGTTGAAAAATTGAAAAATGTGAGTGAAAAAGAAATAAATAGTTATTCAGATTTAAAAAATGCCTTAGTAGCTAGAATAGATTTTTTTCATGAAGTGGGGTGTAGAATTTCAGATCATGGTTTAGTTGATGTTCCTTATTTAGAAGGAACAGAAGAAGAAGCATCAGAAATATTCTTAAAAGCTCTAAATAAATCAGAAATTACAAAATTTGAAGAAAATAAATATAAAACAAATATACTTCATTTTTTTGGGAAAGAGTATGCTAAACGTAATTGGACTATGCAAATTCACTTTGGAGCTTTAAGAAATAATAATACAAATATGTTTAAAAAGCTTGGAGCAGACACAGGTTTTGATTCGGTAAATGATTCTAATGTTGCTTATGAAATTTCAAGAATTTTAGACTCCCTTGAAAAAGAGAATAGTTTACCTAAAACAATACTTTATACTTTAAACCCAAAAGATAATTATGTTTTAGGGACTATGCTTGGAAACTTTCAGGGAGAAGGAATAAAAGGAAAAATTCAGTTTGGCTCTGGTTGGTGGTTTAATGATAACAAAGATGGAATGATAGAACAAATGAAGGCTCTTGGAAACTTGGGATTATTAGGGAATTTCGTTGGAATGTTAACTGATTCTAGAAGTTTCTTATCATATACAAGACATGATTATTTTAGAAGAATTATGTGTAATTTAATTGGTCAATGGGTTGAAAATGGAGAATATCCTTATGATGAAGAAATACTTGAAGAAATTATAAAAGGAATATCTTTCAACAATGCAAAAGAGTATTTTGGAATTGAATTTTAAATATTATAAATTGGGAGGAGAAAATTATGAAATTACCATTTCAAATTGATTTAAAAGATAAAGTAGCAGTAGTAACAGGGGCTGGTGGAGTTTTGTGTGCTGGATTTGCAAAAGCTTTAGCAAAATGTGGAGCTAAGGTAGCAGTCCTTGATTTGAATAAAGTAGCAGCAGATACAGTAGCTAATGAAATAATAGCAGAAGGTGGACAAGCTTTAGGAGTAGAGGCAAACGTACTTCAAGTAGAAAGCCTTGAAAAAGCAAAAGCTATAATTAATGAGAAATTAGGAACTTGCGATATCTTAATAAATGGAGCTGGAGGGAATAATCCTAAAGGTACTACTACTAAAGATTATCTTTTTAAAGAAGATATTACAGATAAAAAAGAAGGGGTAGTGACTTTATTTGACCTTGATCCAAAAGGAATTGAGTTTGTATTTAACTTAAACTTCTTAGGGACTTTGCTTCCAACTCAAGTATTTGTAAAAGACATGATAGGTAAAAAAGATGCAGTAATACTTAATACATCTTCAATGAATGCTTTTACTCCTCTTACAAGAATTCCTGCATATAGTGGAGCAAAAGCAGCAGTATCAAACTTTACCCAATGGTTAGCGGTACACTTGTCAAAAGTTGGAGTTAGAGTAAATGCAATCGCTCCTGGTTTTTTTGTTTCTAATCAAAATAGAGCTTTATTGATGAAAGAAGATGGAACTTATACAGAGAGAGCACAAAAAATATTAGCAGCTACACCTATGGAGCGTTTCGGAGAATTAGAAGAATTAATAGGAACATTATTATGGTTAGTGGATAGTAATGCATCTGGATTTGTTAATGGAGTAGTTATTCCAGTAGATGGTGGATTCTCTGCTTATTCAGGAGTCTAATAGTAGAACATTTTTGAGGAGAAAAATATGAATAATAAGTTTCAAAAAAGAAAAAATTTTTTAGTGTGTGTTGACTCTGATGGATGTGCAATGGACACTATGAATATTAAACATGAAAGATATTTTGGCCCATTAATTATAGAAGTTTTTAATATTAAAGATAAAGAAAGGTTTCTTAAATACTGGAATCAGATAAATCTTTATTCAAGAACAAGAGGAATAAATAGGTTTAAAGGTCTTGTTATGGGATTAAAAAATGCAATTCAAAATGGAGAAGAAATAGGAAATATTGATAATTTAATTAAATGGTCTGAAACAACAAAAGAACTTTCAAATTTATCAATTGAAAAAGAAATCGAAAAAACTCCTACTGATGATTTAAAAAAAGCACTAGAATGGAGTAAAAAAGTAAATGTTGGAATAGAGGAACTTGTTGGAGTAGATAAACCTTTTGAAAAAGTAAGAGAATCTCTAGAAAAAATACATCAGTTTGCTGATATTGCAATTGTAAGTTCAGCAAATAGTGAGGCTGTTTTGAGTGAATGGGAAAGACATAAATTATTACCTTATGTAGATGTTTTTTATGGTCAAGAAGCAGGAACAAAAGCAGCTTGTATAGAACAATTAAAAAAGTATGGATACAATAATGATGAAATTGTTATGATAGGAGATGCTCCAGGGGATTTAGATGCTGCTCAAAAAAACAATGTTTTATATTATCCTATCTTGTTTGGGAAAGAGAAATTTTCTTGGGAACGTTTTATTAACGAAGCTTTAGATAAATTCATGAGTAAAAATTATATTGGTCAATATCAAGATAAGATGATTAAAGAATTTAATGATTTGCTGGATGCATAAATATATAAATTAGAGGAGAATGAAATGGCGAAAGTAGATTTAACTGCTAAACCTTATAATTTGAATGAAAATCAAATAAGTTGGGTAAAAAACACTATAAATGCTATGACTATAGAGGAGAAAATCGGACAACTTTTTGTTAATTTATTTTTCTTTGATGGTGATAAGTATAGTGGAAATAAATTAACAAATAAAGAGATCATTGAAAAATACCATATTGGTGGAGCACGTTACATTAGTGTTGATGGGGAAAAAGTTCAAGGGTTATTAAATGATTTACAGTCTTATTCAAAAATACCATTATTAGTTGCAGCAAACTGTGATAATGGTGGAGACGGGGCTGTCAAAGGAGGAACATATATTGCTACAGCTGCTCAATGCGAAGCGACAGGAGATGAAAAAACAGCTTATAATGCTGGATATGTAGCAGGAAAGGAATCTTCAAGTCTTGGAATAAATGCAATGTTTAATCCTGTTGTAGATATTCTTGAAAATTGGAGAAATACAATAGTAAATACTAGATGTTATGGAACTAATGCTGAAACTGTAATAAAGCATACAAGTTCTTATGTAAAGGGACTAGAAGAAAGTAATATAATTCCTTGTATTAAGCATTTTCCTGGAGATGGAATTGAAGAAAGAGATCAACATTTAATATTAGGAATAAATGATCTTTCTGTTGAAGAATGGGATAATTCTTTTGGTAAAGTTTATAAACATCACATAGATAATGGGGTTGGAATGATTATGGCTGGGCATATAGCTGTTCCAGAATATCAAAAACATTTAGTACCAAATTTAAGAGATGAAGACATTCTCCCTGCAACTTTAGCACCAGAATTAATAGATAATTTACTTAAAACAAAACTTGGTTTTAATGGGCTAGTTATAACAGATGCTTCACATATGTTAGGAATGACTTCTGCTATGCGTAGAGAAGAGTATGTGCCAAAATCAATTGCTGCTGGTTGTGATATGTTTTTATTTTTCAATGATATAGATGAAGACTTCAATTTTATGTTAAATGGATATAAAAACGGAATTATAACTGAAGAAAGACTTCAAGATGCACTTGAAAGAATTTTAGGATTAAAAGCAAAATTAAATCTTCATGAAAAGCATGCTAATAACACTTTGGCAAAAGATAAGAAAGAGCTTGAAGTTATTGGTTGTACAGAACATTTAGAAATGCGTAAAGAAGCTGCTGATAAAGGAATAACTTTAGTAAAAGATACTCATAATAATTTACCAATAAATCCTGAAAAAAATAAGCGTATTTGTTTATATTTATTAGAAGGAGAAAAAGGTGGCTTTTATGATGCAGGAACTGGAACATTAGATCTTATTGTTGAAGAACTTACAAAAAGAGGTTATGAAGTAAGAATAAATGAAGGTAATTCTCGTGTTAAAGGAAATATTAGTAAATATAGAGAAACAACTGATTTGGCTTTAGTAATTTCAAATGTTGTGGGATATGGAGCTGAAAATAACTATAGAATTAAATGGAAAACAGCTATGTCCAATGAAATTCCTTGGTATGTATATGAAGTTCCAACAGTATTTGTTTCACTAAATTTTACTACTCATCTTCATGATGTTTCAATGGTTAAAACGTATATTAATGCATACAATGATAATAAAGAAAATATTATTCAATTATTAGATAAACTTGAAGGAAAATCTAAATTTAAAGGAACTCCAAATCACCTTGTGTGGGCGGATAAATGGCAAGCTAAATTATAAAATTTTTAATATAATCCTTGGATATTAATTCAAGGATTATATTTATTTATATAGATAGAAACGAATTTTATAAAGTTAAATAATCTAAATAAAGAATAAAAAGGAGATTTTTATGACTAGTAATGATTTACAAAAACTCTTTGAAAAGCTTACTTTAAAAGAAAAAATATGTCAATTGGTTCAATTATCTGGGGAATTTCATGAAGATGAAATAATTTCAGTTGGTCCTCAAACACAGCTAGGAATAACAAAAAAAATTGTTGATAATTCAGGGTCAGTTCTAAATGTTATTGGTGCAGAAAAAATACGTAAAATTCAAAGTAAGTATTTAGAAAATAATAAAAATAAAATACCTTTACTTTTTATGGCCGATATTATTTATGGTTATAAAACAGTTTTTCCTATTCCTTTAGGGTTAAGTTCTAGTTGGAATCCTGATTTAATTTATAAAGCTTATAAAATTATTGCTGATGAATCTACTTCTTCAGGGTTACATGTAACATTTTCTCCAGTAGCAGATTTAGTAAAAGATCCACGTTGGGGAAGAGTTATGGAAACATTAGGAGAAGATAGTTATTTGAATTCAGAATTTATTAAATCAATGGTTACAGGTCTACAAGGAGACTTGAAAGATAATTCTAATATTGCTTCTTGCATAAAGCATTTTGCTGCTTATGGAGCTCCAGAAGGTGGTAGAGAATACAATTCTGTTGACATGAGTGAGAGAAAATTAAGACAGGAGTATTTACCAGCATATAAAGCAGGTGTTGATAATGGTTGTGAAATGATTATGACATCATTTAATATTGTTGATGGAATTCCATCAACAGGAAATAAATGGTTAATGAGAGACATTTTAAGAGATGAATGGGGATTTGAAGGTGTAACTATAGCAGATTATGCTGCAGTACAGGAATTAATAGTTCATGGAATAGCGAAAGATGAGTTTGAAGCAGCAAAATTGGCAATAGAAGCTAATGTAGATATTGATATGAAAACTTCTATTTATTCTAATTATTTGGAGAAGCTTGTAGAAAATGGGACTATTGATGAAGAGTTAATAAATGAAAGTTGTATGAGAATTTTAAAACTAAAAAATAAACTTGGTTTATTTGAAGATCCTTACAGAGGAGTAAATATTGAGCATGAAAAAAATACATTAGTTAGTAATGAAAATAGAGAAATAGCAAGAATAGTTGCAAGTGAATCTATAGTACTTCTAAAAAATGAAAAGAATATTTTACCTCTAACAAAAAATAAAGATAAAATATGTTTATTAGGTCCATATATTGATAATAAAAATATTTTAGGGCTATGGGCATTTCATGCAGACACAAAGAATACTATAACTATTAAAGAGGCAATTGAGAATAAAATTAATAAAGAATTTTTAAATTATGAAGAAGGTTGTGATTTATTATCTGATTATTCTTTTTTAGGTAAATTTGGTAAAATGGCATCGTTTGATACTTCTAATATCAGTAAAGAAGATAAATTAGAAAAAGCTATTAACATTGCTAAAGATTCTGATATTGTAATTTTAGCTTTAGGAGAACACACAATGCAAAGTGGAGAAGGTGGAAGTAGAACAGATTTGACTATTCCAGATTTGCAACTTGAATTATTAAATAAAATTAAAAAAATGAATAAAAAAATTATTTTGATAATATTTAGCGGTAGACCATTGATATTAAAAGATATAATAGACAAGGTTGATGGTGTTATCTATGCTTGGTTTCCAGGAATAGAAGGTGGAAATGCTATAGCAGATATACTATTTGGGGATATCAATCCATCGGCTAAAATAACAATGAGTTTCCCTTATAATATTGGTCAAATTCCTGTTTATTATAATCATTTTAATACAGGAAGACCTTCAATGACTTCTTCTGTTGATGCTAGATTTACTTCAAGATATTTAGATGCTCCAAACAGTCCTTTATTCCCTTTTGGATATGGATTATCATACTCTACATTTGAGTACTCAGATTTGAGCTTAAATAAAAATATATTAATGTCAGGAGAAATATTAGAAGTTTCTATTGAAGTAAAAAATATTTCTAATATAAAAGGGAAAGAAATTGTTCAACTCTATATAAGGGATTGTGTCGGAAGTGTTGTTAGACCAGTTAAGGAATTAAAAAAGTTTTCAAAATTGGAATTTAACCCAAAAGAAAGAAAAAATATAACTTTCCAAATAACTGAAGAGGATTTGAAATTTTATAAAAAAAATATGGAATTTGACTCAGAAGAAGGCGATTTTGAGATTTTTGTGGGGAAAAATTCAGAAGATTGTCTTACAGCTAAATTTTATTTTAAAAAGTGAACTTGGAATTAAGAATATAATTAGTTTTTCTAAATAGATAATATTGTAAGAAAAAACTTTTACTGTTTACACTACTTATTTTTTTAGATTTCTAATTTTTATGAATATAAAAAAGGTTAGACTGAAAATTTATTTCAATCTAACCTTTTTATTTGAATTTTGGTAAACTATATTCAAAAAAATTATAACAAGTTGAACAAAAATTTATTCAAGTTATTCTCTATTCGATATTATCTAAAATAATTTTCTTTATTTTAATTGTTTAAATTTTTAGTACATCTAACTCAAGACTCTATTTACATTATTAGTATCAACAATACTTAAACGAGACCATATTTTGGCTTGAGGTTTTTCATTTGTCATTAAATAATTAAACATATAAATAATTGGTGAATAACCTTGACCAAAAGGGTCTTGACCAATAGCACATGTAATTACATTTTTTTTCATATATTCTGATATCTCCTGCCCTATATCAAATACTAATACTTCCTTATTTTTTATGTTTAGTTCTTCTAGTATTTTTATTAAATCTAATTTATATATTGAGTTACATAAAATACCATCAATATATTTTTCATTACTTTTAATATATTCTCTAAAATTATTTAAAGTATCTGATATTTTTGTACTTGACTCAAATATATTTGAAATTTTAAGATGCTTATATTTTCTAATTCTTTCTACAAATCCATTTGTTCTAACGTCCATGTCACTAATATGACCGTTATCTTTAATAATAAGTATATTTTTATTTTTACCATTTAATTTTTTTGATATAATATCCGCAGCAACTTGTCCTGATTCATATGCATTTTGTTTATATACCATAAGTTTAGAATTATTTTTTTCTATATCACTATTATATAGAATAACTTCAATTCCTTTAGCTTTTGCTTTATCAATTAATGGACTCATTTCTTCTAATAGTCCTGGCATACATATCCCATCTACTTTTTCATCTATTGCTTTATTAATTTCATCAATATAGGTTCTTTTTACTTTATCAAAATCTTTAAAAGAAATAGGAATAGAAACAATATTTACATCTACATTTTTTCTTTCTAATTCTTTTTTTGCGTATAATGCACCTTGGGATATTGTTTGCCAAAACTCATTTTTCCCCATATGAGAAATTAAAACTTTAATTTTTAGTTTTTTACTACTATTTTTATTTATAGGTTTAATCCCTGAATTGAATATAGAAGTAAGTTTTTCGATATTGTTTATAAATTCATTTAGATTTTGTGCAATACTGCTAAGAGAAAAAAGTTGATTGGTGTTTTCTGTAATAACTTCTGTAATTTCTTTTGTAGCATAAGAAATTTGAGAGGATCCATTTCTTACTAATTCGCTCATCTTATTTGTTTTATCAGCTAAAAGATATATCCCTGAAGATAGTTCAATAATATGAGTTACTTTATCCAGCATATTTTTATTGTAAATTCCAATGTCGTTAAATATTTCTTTTGAAACATTAAATGAAATAAAACCTTCACTAATATTTTGAGTATTCTCACTCATTTTATTTTTAATATTTTCACTATCTGTTCCCAAGTTATCAATTATAATTTTAATCTTTTCAAGTTCTGTTTTAGAAAGAGTTGCCAATTTTTTCATTTCATTTGCAACAACTGAAAATCCTTTTCCAGATTCACCATTTTTTACTGCTTCAATAGCTGCATTAAAAGAAAGAATAGTAAGCCTATTACTTATTGTCATTATAAAATCTGTAACTTTTGAAATGTCTGAAATATTTTCTATCATTGTTTCAAAAAAATTATTTGTATGATTTATACTATTGTTTATTTTATTTAAACTGTCTTCGAAATTTTCAATAATTTTTTTTCCATTTTCAGATTTTGAATTAGTTTCTTTTGATAGCTCAATTACTTCATTCATATTATTTTTTATATTTAAAATATTAGCAAAAATATCATCAACATTATTGGTTGTTTCATTTACAAGTTCTAATTGTTGTTCTGATTTTTCTGCTATTTCACTAATACTTGCTGTTATTTCCTCATTTCCTGCAGAAGTATTGTCAATTCCACTTGTTAAAGTAACTGTATTTTCTGAAAGCATAACAATATTTTTTTTTGTACTTTCTATATAAAATAATAAATTAGCTTTCATATCATTTATGGATTCAGCAATTATTTTAAATTCATTATCATTATTTATTATAATGTCATCAATATCTAAGTTTCCTTTAGAAACCTCTAATGAATTTTTGACTATAGATTTCAAATAATAATTTTGTTTATAAAAAGATATATAAATTATTGTTAATAATAGAGTAGATAAAATTCCACCATAGAAAGATATTCCTCTAAAATCCAATGTAATTTG
>JAFGUR010000293.1 GCA_016938425.1 Fusobacteriaceae bacterium | reverse complement strand
TCCCTCCTAAATTGATAATTTATTTTACCAACTTAGAAAGGATTATCCTTTTTACTTTTTAAATACACAAAATTTGTTAAAGGCTCGGATTTTTTAAAACTACTATTAAATTTCCTAAAGATTTAAATGAACTTTCAGAAGATTTAATAATTAATGTTTCTTTAAATAGACACGTGAAAACTATAAGAACTATACCAATAAAACCTAAAACTCCAAAAAGTCCTCTCCATGAAAAGAATTTTAGTAGAAAAGCTCCTAATAATGGTGCAATGATTGGGGCTATCATCATCATTGATTGAACAATAGCGAACATTGTTTCTCTTTTTTTCCCATCAAAAGAGTCTTTTATAATAGCGCTAGCTACAGCAACAATAGCTCCACTTCCAATTGCTTGTATTATTCTAAATAATATTAATGACTCAACATTTATAGCCATCATACAAAAAAAACTAGATAAAGTATATAATGTTGTTCCAATTAGTAATATTTTTTTTCTACCATATTTATCACTTAAGGGTCCTAATAATAGTGTGGAAATTCCAAAAAATATGTAGAAAAAAGTTAAAGTTAGATTAACTAAACTTTGAGTTGTACTTAATTTTTCAACCATTTTAGGAAGTACTGGTAAATATAGGTCAATTGACAGGGGAATAATTGCACTAAATAGACTAATCATAATCATCAGTCCTTTTTCTTTTAAATATATTTGTTCGACTTTATTCATTTTTTATCTCCTCTAATAATTATAAAATATAAAAACCTGTTAAAAACAGGTTTCTATTTGTTAGGAAGCGATTCCTTTATAAAATCTTTATAAAACGCCATTCTTTCTTTGTATTTATCTGTTTTCATATCCTCAAAAAGTGAGATTAAATTTTTCTTAATATCATTGGCATGAATTATTTGCCCATCTAAATTTGTATGTGCATGACCTAAAGCGTCTTCAGAATAGTTAAATTCTATTATTCCATTGTTTAAAGATACTTCTCCTTCAATCCCACATTGACAGCAAATAGCTTTTGCTCCACTATTTTCTGGGAAATAGAAATTTTTACTGTGACAATTTGGACAGACTCCTTTATCACTCTTATAGCTTGCCTTTTCGATATCTTTAACAGCTTCTACCATATTTAAACCAATTTCATGTGCTTTTTCAAATCTTTTATCATCAACCATTATTCCTGTAGACCAAGGAAAAACTTCTTTATTGATAATTTTACCCATAATTGTTAAAGCATGAATACTAAATTCACTTTCAACGTTAGTAATCCATTCAGAACCCCCTAAAGCCATGTATGAAACTGCTTTTTCCTCTAAAAATTTTGGATTTATTTCTTTTCCGTTTCCTTCTTTATATAGTTTATCAGCTATTAAATTGTGAACTCTAGACATTCTTGGCCCAAATCTATCCATAATTGTTCTGAATATCCCTGCTGTACCTTTTTCAAATATAGGAATTGAAAAAATTATACCATCAGCTTCATAAAATTTTTCTAAAAACCAATCAAAATCGTCTTTAAAAACGCATAAATTTCCTTTTCCACCTAATATTGCTTTTACACATGCTGTACAGCCTGTACAATGTTTAATATCCAAATCTAATAACCTTATAAACTCTATTTCTGCTCCATTTTCTTTTGCAGCTCTTAAAGCTTCTTTACACATTGCATCATTTCTACCATTTTTAGTACCAGCAGAAATTCCAAGTATTTTCATTCAGTATTTCCTCCTCAAATTTTGTATATATTAATATTAACATTTATAAATTTTTATTTGAAATACCTTTTCAATTAAATTGTAATCATATTTTTATAACTTTATTGGTATTTTTTGTTCTTTAAATGAAATTTTAAAACTTTAAATGAACATAGTTATCCAATATTTACATAACGTTTTTGTTATGAACTATAAGATTTTGAAATTGTAAATTTCTTCTAAAAAAATACTTGACTAAACGTTCTAAAAATGATATTGTTATCCTAAGGAGCGATGAATTATGGGTAGAAATAAAGAATTTGATGAAAAAGAAACATTAGAAAAAGCTATGTTATTGTTTTGGGAGCAAGGATATGAAAAAACATCTATTAATGATTTAGTTGAAAAAATGGGGATTCATAGAAAAAGTCTTTATGATACATTTGGTGGGAAGCATGAACTTTTTTTAAAAGTTATTGAAAATTATAATCAGGTAGTAAAAGATAAATTAATAGCAGAAATTTCAAAAGCAACAACATGTAAAGAGGCTATTAATACTTTATTTAAATTAGCAATAGATAGTGATTTTTTAGGTTGCTTATTTGTAAACTCAGCTACTGAATTAGCTAATAGAGATAAGGAAATAGATGAAAAAGTTAAAGAATCCTTTTCACAATCTGAAAATTTTATTGAAGAAATAATTAAAAGAGGTCAAAAAAATGGAGAATTTGGTTCTTCACATGATTCAAGATTATTGGCAGAATCTATACATAGCTCTCTTTTAGGTATTAGAGTTTTATCTCGAACATCTGTAGAAAAAGATAAATTAAATAGAATAGCTGCCATGTCAATGAACTTATTATACACTTAATAAATTTAAATTTGGATATCCATTTATCCTTATTTTTTTAAATAAAAATAGAACGTTCGTTCTAAAAAGGAGTATTGAGCATGAAATTTCCAATTGAAGAAACAATAATTAAACGTAGTAGTATAAGGTCTTATGAAAGTAAAAAATTATCTACAAGTGACAAGGAAAAACTTATGGATTATATTAATAATTTAAGTAATCCATTTAATGAAAAAGTTAATTTTCATTTTATTGAAAAAGGACTTGAACCTAAGGTCGAAAAGTTGGGTACTTATGGAATTATTAAAGGAGCTACATCTTTTATTGGAGTTTCGGTTCCAGATAGTGAATTTGGATTAGAAGCGGCAGGATATGAATTTGAACAACTTATTCTATATGCGACTCATTTGGGTTTAGGAACAGTATGGTTAGCCATGACATTTAGTAGAAATGAGTTTATGTCTGCTATGGATATTAAAAAAGATAATTTATTCCCAGCTATTTCTCCAATAGGGTATTCTTCTGAGAAAAAAACTATAAAAGAACGTTTGATGAGAAAAATGATGAAGTCTAATCAACGTAAGTCATGGGAAAATATTTTTTTTAAAAATAATTTTTCAAGTCCTTTAGCAAAAGAGGAAGCTGGAGATTATAAAATTCCACTAGAAATGTTAAGATTGGCTCCATCAGCAACTAATGCTCAACCTTGGAGAGTGATAAAAGAAAAAAATATGTATCATTTCTATGAATCACATAAATCTGGAGCATCTAAAGAAGATAAAAGTATAAAAAGAGTTGATTTAGGTATTGCGATTAATCATTTTCATTTAACAACTTTAGAATATAACTTAAGTGGTAGATTTGAGAAAATCGAATCAAAGAAATCAGAAAATAATGAAGAATTAAATTATATTATTTCTTGGATATCAGAATAATAAATAAACATAATTAGAATATTAATTGGTTCAGTCAAAATACTTGACGCATTATTTTAACATTTTTTAGAACGAACGTTCAAAAATTAAGGAGGCTATATGAATATTAATTCAAACACAATATTAATAACAGGAGGAACTTCAGGAATTGGTCTTGAACTTGCTTCTAAGTTAATTAGTTTAGGAAACACAGTTATTGTTACAGGTAGAGACCAAAAGAAACTAGATGAAGTAAAAAATAGATTTTCTAGTATTAATATATTTAAATGTGATGTTAGTAAACAAGAAGAAATAGAAAATTTCTATGAGGAAGTTATAAAGCAATTTCCTAATCTTAATTTTTTAATTAATAATGCAGGAATTGTTCAGGAGTTAGACTTTAAAAATAATAAAATAGATTTGAATAAAATTAATAGCGAGATTGCTATTAATCTTACTGGTTCAATTCAAATGGCAAGCCTTTTTTCAAAACATCTGCAAAGAAAAAAAACATCTGCAATATTAAATGTATCATCGGCACTAGCATTTGTTCCTGTAGCAATGACTCCTGTTTATAGTGCTACAAAAGCTGCAATACACTCATTCTCTCAATCTTTACGTATACAATTAAAAGAAACAAATGTTAAAGTATTCGAAGTAGCTCCACCTGTTATTAAAACTCCTTTAATGGATAGATTAGGATATGATCATGTGAAAGGTTCAAAACCTATGGAAGCATTGGAATTAGTTGAAGTTATTATAAAAAACTTAAAAGATGATAATTTTGAAATTTTACCAGGGCAAAGTAAGATTCTTAAATTAATTAGTAGGATTGCTCCAAACTTTATTGTAAATAATCTTAATAAATAAATTTTAAAAAGGAGATTAGTTATGAAAGCATTTTTTATAGATAAATATGGTACTAATGA
>JAFGUR010000292.1 GCA_016938425.1 Fusobacteriaceae bacterium | reverse complement strand
CAATTTCTATTAAATAAGTTAAACTCAATATTTGCATTATAGCCTTATTATAATTTATTGATAGATTTCCATACTCGTACTTAAATTCACTCTTTCTAATCTGCTCCATATTGTTAAGAAACTGTTTTTCATTTATTTTTTTTACTTCTTCTCTTAACTTCTTTACAACTTCTAATTTTTCTACTTTATTAGTATCTGATTCCAATAAATATCTATTTTCTTCAAAACTTGGAGCTAAAACTATGTCATCCATAAAATTACAATCAATTGATAAATACTTATCCAATCCCTCTACCCTCAAATACTGTAAAAACTCAAATAACTGCTTTCTTCTTTCTTCTTTTTCCTCTTCATTGTCTATTTTATCGAAAATGTAGATGTAGAGGGTTAAAATTATCCTATTATCTTGAGGATTTTCTTTAATATTTTCTCTCATTTCCTCTAAGCTTTTAGATTTGTATCCAATCCAAAAACTTCGGTCTCCACCTGTTTTTTCATGATTTACATCTACTTTCATTCTTATTCTTTCTCCAAATAGTTCTTTAGCCTTTGGCAACAAATACTTTTCAACATCATCATTTCTATTTATGAAGCTATAGTCATCTCCTGTTTCTTTATCCAGTCTACCAAAAGAATCTACATCTATACTGGCACTACCGTAATAATATCTATCTTCTTCCTTAGGCGTACCTACTATTGATTTTGGATATATTCTTGCTTCATAAAATCTCTCACCATTAGCACTTCTTCTACCAATTCTGTCTACTACAAATTCTTCGCCATATTTTTCATATAAATATACCTTCATTTGAGCTTCAACTTTTTCTACTTTTGACTTTCCACAGGCTGTTAAACCTAGTAGGAATAATAAGAATAAAGATAATAAAAATATTTTTTTTAGGTTTCTTTTCACTTCTGTTCTCCTTGTTTGTTTTTTTAACCACAAGATTTATCCAAGATACATCTTGTGTAAGCTCTACATAAATTCGACTAACGTTTTTACAAAGCTAAGTCTTATTTAATCTTGTAATTAAATTAGTTGTT
>JAFGUR010000291.1 GCA_016938425.1 Fusobacteriaceae bacterium | reverse complement strand
AGCAAAAAGTAATTCAACTTCTTCGGTTATTTCCTTATTCTTCAGAACAGTAATAGCTTTTGCTGTTCCACCTTTATTAGTAAATTTAAAATTTAAAAATTCATTATTTATTTCAATGATTTCTTCTTTTAAACCATTCTCTAATTTTGGCTTAGAAAAGGCAATTTCTGGAATAATCTCACCACTGAGATCTTCTTTCTCTGTTTGAACATTTTCTAAAGCAATGTTAGTATCTTCGTTATTCTGCTTAGTCCTAGAACTATATACAAAATAACCTGTTATTAATAAAGCAATAAGTACTGAACCTATTAAGCTTTTTTTGTCCATATTAAAATCTCCTTAAGGCAAAGGATCATATCCACCAGGAAACAAAGGATTACATTTTAAAATTCTTTTTGTTGATAAAAATAATCCCTTAAAAATTCCATACTTTTTCAAGGCTTGTATAGTGTAACTAGAACAAGTTGGATAGTATCTACAAGTTGGAGGAAAAAGCGGTGATATGAATTTTTGATAAAACAATATAGGTAATATAAAAAGAAAGATAAAAATCTTATTTATCTTTGTTATAAAACTTCGAGGTTTTGAATAAATATTCAAATTGTTCAAATCTTTCTTTATTTTCATATTTCCCTGGATAGATTACCAATGCAAAATCAAATCCCTTTTCGATAAATTGCTTATTTACTCTAAAAAACTCTCTCGCTAATCTTTTAACTTTATTTCGCTCTACAGCTGTTCCGAATTTTCTTACGATGCAAATCAGTAATCTAGTTCTTTCTTCATTATTCTCAATTACTAATAATTTAGCTCCGGTAGTTTTATTTACAAATCTACCAGAACTAAATATTTTTCCGATATCTTTCTTTTTTCGTAAAATTTCTTGCTTAGTAAGGCTTTTTCTCATCAGCAACGCTTAATTTTTTTCTACCTTTCTGTCGTCTTCTTTTCAAAACAAGTCTTCCACCAGTTGTTTTCATTCTTGCTCTAAAGCCAAATTTTCTGTTTCTTTTAACCCTGCTAGGATTATATGTTCTTTTCATGTCAAACACTCCATATATTTATATAAAAATTTATCTCTGATTTAGGCTACAGTATACTTTTTATTTATGTAAAATGTCAACTCTGATTGTCAGCTAATTTTCTAAGCCGAGCAAGTAATTGTTCAAAATCTTCATTTTTTTCTTTTTTTTCATACTTTAAAACATTTACATCATTCATATACTCTTGAATTTCATCAACCTTTTTATGATTAACCAAAATAACCATATCTTTTATTTCTAGTTCAGGATAGACATTATTTATTCTGTAAATAATCTTTCGCTTTTGCGCTTGAATCAATGTTGATTTTGCTGGATGGTCTGTCTCAACAATAAGCGTTGAATTTTTAATATCTTTGATTGATCCGTATTTACTAACATCTCCTGCAATTTCTTCCCATCCTGAAAAGAAAGAGGTCATTTTCTGTAGTTTATTTATATTTTTTCCCTTCAAATATTTAAAAACTATATCTGAAGCTGTTTTTATATTATCTTTCATGTGAAAAAATATCTCCCTTCTCTACATCAAGAAGTAGT
>JAFGUR010000290.1 GCA_016938425.1 Fusobacteriaceae bacterium | reverse complement strand
ATTTTGCTCTTTTGCAGCTTGTTCCATTTTAGATACTAAAAGACTAGTTGACATTCCTGCTGCACAACATAATAATATTTTTTTCATAGTAAATCTCCCTATCATAATTATTTAATAAAAGTATATTATAGAAACGAGAAAACTAATTAAATTTTCCCTGACTCTCTTTATATAGTAAAATTATGTAAAAATAAATCTTCCATTATTTTTGTAAATTATCAATTAAAAGTTCTTCTTTAACCTTTTGTTCATCGTAAACTTTAAAAAATGGATAGTAAATAAGTCCAATAATAATTAGGTTAACTAATGTTAGAACTACTGCTGCGAGGCTTCCATTTGTTGCTAAAAATCCATAAATTCCAACTGGAGTTGTCCATGGTAATGTGATTCCAGTAAGTTTAGGAACTAATCCGATATTCATTGCAATATAAGACGTTGTTGTTGCTACTAAAGGAGCAATAAGAAAAGGAATTAACAATAATGGATTTAAAACTATGGGAACCCCAAATATAACAGGTTCGTTAATATTAAAGAGACCGGGAAGAATTGATAATTTTCCTATTTCTCTTAAATGTTTAGATTTAGCTAAAAATGCCATAAAGAATACAAGCATTAAAGTAGAACCTGCTCCCCCCATTTTAGCAGAAAAATAAAAGAAATCAAAAGTTACAATGTTTGGAAGTTCTTTTCCTGCCTCAAAAGCTAATCTGTTTTGATCCATCATTGTTAACCAAATTGGCATCATAACTGCTTGTACAATTGATGAACCATGAAGTCCAACAGACCAAAGTAATGTTATAAATAATGTGGTCAATAATGCACCAAAATATGACCCTCCAACTTTTAAAAGAGGCTTAGAGACTAGAACAGTAATGAAGTTATGCAAATCTCCCCAAGATGTTTTTTCTAATCCAACTCTTATTATCATAGCAAGTATTAAAACAAATAATGCAGGTATCATAGCAGTAAATGATTTTGATACTGCGGGGGGGACACTTTCTGGCATTTTTATAACAATTCCTTTATTAACAAAAAATCTTATAACCTCCACTGTTAATATTGAAATAATTATAGCGACAAACATTCCTTTTGCTCCCATATAGTTTAAATTTATTCCTGAAACATTTACAGTTTCATTAGTATCTTTTATTAAAAATGGAATTTTAAACGGAGATACTATCATAAATGCTGAAAGAGAAACAATAGAAGAAGTTATAGCATCAAGGTCATATTTTTCAGCGAGTCGATATGCTACTCCTAAACTTACAAAAATTCCTAATAATCCAAAAGTAACCGAAACAGGATATCCTAATACTTGTTTCCATTCTTCTCCAAAGATAGAAGCCATAAAGGTTGGATAACCAGCCAGAGGAATATTTCCTATTATTAAAAATATTGATCCAATAATTATTAATGACATAGACATAACTAAACCATCTCTTACAGCTTGAAGATGTTTTTGATTTGCAACTTTTGCAGCATATGGAACAAAATGTTCTTCTAAAAATTTAGTTAATTTCTCCATAATTTTACTCATTATTAAGCCTCCTATTTTGTTTTTGTATATTAGCGCTATATACGAACGAATTATACTCATATAAGACAAATTATGTCAAATCAATGTATTTTATATTTAAAATTCGTCTATAATACAAAAAGATAAGTTTAAAAATCGTTTAATTATAGGAATTATTTTAAAATAGCCGAAAAACTAAAAAAGCTATTTTCTGCTAAAATATTGACAAAAATGTTAAAAAAATTTAT
>JAFGUR010000289.1 GCA_016938425.1 Fusobacteriaceae bacterium | reverse complement strand
TTGAATCTACCTTGAGCTGAGTCATATTTGAATAAATGAGCTAACATTTTTGCATCTGTTAAATCATTGATTGCTACTACATCAAACTCTGGGTTATTGATCATTAATCTTAAAGCTAGTCTTCCAATTCTTCCGAATCCGTTAATTGCAACTTTAACTGCCATTAATAATACCTCCTAAATTTTTTTAATTATATATATTTTTATATAACTCACAAACTCACTTTATAATATAACGCATAAAAAAGAGAATGTCAATTCAATAATTGCTTAATCAAATTGAAATATTTAATTTTTATGTAGCTATATTAATCTTTTTATATCTTCTGGTAAATCCACTTCAAAATCTTGTTCCAATTTTGTTTTAGGATTTATTAAAGATAATTTATATGCATGAAGCAACTGCCTCTCTGCTCTTTCATCTTGCCCACCATAAAGTTCATCACCTATTATAGGATAACCTAATATGCTTAAATGCACCCTTATTTGATGCGTTCTACCTGTAAACAACTCACATTCTATAAGTGTATAATCAGAGAAACGCTTTATTACTTTTACTAACGTTTTCGCCTCTTGACCACCTTTTTCTACAGATATTTCTTCTCTTCTTAAATTATCTCCTATTCTACCTATAGGTTTCTCTATAAGCAATTCATTTTCTGGGATAATTCCTTTAACCAATGCCATATATTTTTTCTTTACATCTACTTTTTCTTGTAGAAATGCTTGAGCAAAGGCTGTTTTTGTAATAACAATTAAACCGCTTGTATTCATATCCAGTCTATTATAAAATCTTGGAACTGCTATAACACCAGTTTTTTCAAGAATATAGTTAACTATTCCATTCGCTAATGTTTTATCTACTTTTTTTAAAGTAGGATGAACAACTAGGAAAGGTGGCTTGTTAATTATTAATAACTCACTATCTTCAAATACAATTTCTAAATTCATTGGAATGGGCTCTATATTAGTCTCTTTCAACTTTTCAATTACTTTTAGTCTACTTTTTGGACGTAACTTTTTATCTGATCTAACTTCTTTGTTATCAAGAATAAACTTCATATTCCTAATACTTCTACCAGAATAATCCTGAACCTCTTTCAAATACTTTGCTATTGTATAACCTTTGTATTCTTTTTCAATAATAAATTTTTTCATTCCTATTCCTTTACAAATTATATATATCACTATCTTATCAAAAACAACAGACATTGTCAACTTAAACAAGCATTTTTAGTTCTCTTTTTCACTAAAGCGTTCTCTATTCCTTTACAACCTTATTTTTTATTGTAATTGCATCAAATTTACACTTTTCAAAACAAAGTCCACAGCCGATACAGATACTCTCTTGTACTTTATGTTTTTGTTTAACTTCCCCTTCAATAGCATTTACTGGACAAACTCTCTTACATGCTGTACAACCTATACACTTTTCTGATGAAATCTCCGCTATTTTATATTCTTTTAATTCACTTTTTATTGCATTAGTAGGACACTTTAACGCACAAATCCCACAGTTTATACATTTTTCTGGATTAATTTTTGCCAAATTCCCAACTATCTCGATTGCATCAACAGGGCAAGCTCTTTTACAGACACCACAAGAAATACAAGCAACTTGACAATTTTTCTTAGCAATTTGAGCTTTTTCTTTATTATTACAAAAAACTGTAACTTTTGATTTATAAGGCAACATTTTTATCACTTTTTTAGGACAAACTTCAACACATTTCCCACATGATATACATAGTTCTTCATCTACAATAACTAAGCCTTTTTCAGTATTTTTTATGGCTCCAACTGGACAAACTTTTCTGCAATCGCCATATCCTAAACAAGAGTACATACAGCTTTTATCTCCACCAAAATAAAGGTTTGCATTTGAACAAGTTTTTATTTCTGACTCAAACTCATATACTTTAGTTACTTTTGTATTATCTCCCTGACATAGCACTCTTGCAACCATTTTCTCCGATTTCTCACCATTTTTTCCCGTTATTTGAGAAATTAATTCCATAACCTGTTCTCCACCAGGAGAGCATAAATTAATCTCTGCTCCCTTTGTTATTGCTTCTGCATATCCTGAACAGCCTGGATATCCACAAGCTCCACAATTAACTCCTGGAAGAATATCTTTAATTTTTTCTACATTTTTATCTCTTTGAATTTCATATTTTTTAGAAGCATAGGCTAAAAATAGTCCCATTAATAAGCCTAGTATTCCTAATATTATAATTGGTGTAAAATTATTCATTATTATTCTCCCTTCTTAAAATTTTATTCCACTGAATCCCATGAAAGCCATAGCTAATATTCCTGCTGTAATAAATGCTATTCCAAGACCTTTAAAAGATTCTGGGACATCAGAGTATTCAAGCCTCTCTCTAATCCCAGCTAAAATTACAAGTGCTATAGTAAACCCTATAGCTCCTGAAAAACCATTTATCATTGCTTCAAAAAAATTATAATCCTCTTTTATATTTAAAAGTACTACTCCCAACACTGCACAATTAGTGGTTATCAAAGGTAAAAAAACTCCTAAAGCTTTATATAAATTTGGACTTGTTTTTTCTAATGCCATTTCAATGAATTGAACTAAGGAAGCTATTATTAAGATAAACGCTATTGTTTGTAAATATTCTAAACCTTTTGGTTTCAAAATAAAAGTATTAATTACCCATGTAACTGAAGAAGCTAAAGTCATAACAAATGTCACTGCCATTCCCATACCTATAGAACTTTCAATTTTTTTTGACACACCCATAAAAGGACATAAACCTAAAAATCTCGAAAAAATGAAGTTATTTATTAAAATAGACGATATTATTATGCTTATTAATTTTGCAAAATCCAAATATCTCAGCTCCTTTTCTCTTTAAATTTATTAATTAAAGCTACCAAAATTCCAATAGTTAAAAAAGCTCCAGGTGGCAGTATAAATATTAATGAAGGATTGTAAAAATGCCCTAATACTATACCAAAAGCTTTACCACTACCTAATATTTCTCTTATTATCCCTATACCTGTTAATGATAATGTGAATCCCAGTCCTGTACCTATTCCATCTAATATAGAACTAATAAAATCATTTTTGGAAGCAAAGCTTTCTGCTCTTCCTAAAATAATACAGTTTACTACTATTAAAGGAATAAATATACCTAAAACACTATAAATATCCGGAAAATATGCTTTCATTATCATTTCCAATAAAGTTACTAATGTTGCAATTATCATTACATAAGCTGGAATTCTTATTTTGTCTGGAATAAAACTTTTCACCAAAGATATCATTCCATTTGACAAAATAAGTACAAATAACGTTGCTAGTCCCATAGAAAATCCATTTATAGCAGAACTTGTTACTCCTAAGGTTGGACAAAGTCCTAAAAATAAAACAAATGTTGGATTATTTTTAAATATTCCATCCTTAATTATATCTAATTTATTAGCCATTCTTTTTCACCTTCTCTTCATAAATATTTAAAATATTCATAATTTCAGTATATACTCCTCTAGGAGATATTGTTGCTCCTGCAAAAGAATCAACTCCAACCTTAAATTCGTAAGCTTTATCTCTTCCCTTCCAAGTTTTTTGCCAGTCCTCATTAAATATTTTATCTCCCAATCCAGGAGTTTCTTTTGCACTAATTATTTTAAGACCTTCTAATTTTCCCTCTTTACTAATTCCAATAATAAGACTTATTTCTCCGCCATATCCTTGGCCAATTCCTTTTACAACATATCCTAATAATTCAGTCCCTTTATAAGCTGGAATAAATATGTAATTTCCCTCTATTATAGCTTTGTTATCCTCAAACTTATCTGCATTAACGTACACTTCTTTTCTTGCTTCTTTTTCTGATGACTCATCTCTCTCTTTAATAATTGGTTTAGTCAAATTATTTACATAACTTAAAATCCCTGATGAAATACTTGCTATCAAAAATAGAACAATTCCAAATTTAATATAATTTTTCATTATTTTACCTCACTAAATCTTTTAGGCTTTATATATTTATTAATTAATGGTGTTATTCCATTCATAATAAGAATTGAAAAAGCTACTCCCTCTGGATAAGAACCTTTTATTCTTATTAACATTGTTATTGCTGCAACTCCTATTGCAAATATAATTTTCCCTTTAGAAGAATAAGGAGTTGTAACCATATCTGTTGCCATAAAAAATGCTCCTAATACTAGACCCCCTGATAAAACGTGATATAAAGGATTAACGCCAACTCCTAAGCAAATAAGAAAAACTAATCCAAAAATAGTTAGTGGAACTTTATAATCAATATGTTTCTTATAAATCAAAAATATTCCACCTAATAATAATGCTAATACTGATGTTTCTCCCAAAGAACCACCTTTTTTCCCTATTAATAAATCAAAAATTGGATTATTCATTATATCTGTTAAACTTTCACCTTTTTTTAACAAAGCTAATACTGTTGCTCCTGTAACTCCATCAGTGCTAATTTTACTAACACCTTCTGTTAGTTTTGCTAGTGGCCAATTAGTCATATCTACAGGATAACTTATCATTAAGAATATTCTTCCTAATATAGCTGGATTAAATATATTATGCCCTAATCCTCCAAAAATAACTTTTCCTATAAAGATACTTATAAAGGAACCTAAAATTACTAAAAGATAAGAAATAGATGATGGCAATAAAAAAGCAAATAATATTCCTGTTATTACTGCACTTCCATCTAAATGACTTTCTTCTTTTTTCATGTATTTATTACAGCCATATTCTGTTCCTATACAAGTTAAAACTGAAAGTGCTATTATAAATAGACTCCTAATTCCAAAAAAATAAATACTCATAATTATTGCAGGAACTAATGCTATTATTACATCATACATTATATTTTTAACATTAACATTTGTTCTGATATGAGGCGATGAACCCATTTTGTATAACTTTTCCATTGTTTCCTCCTATTTTAATGACATACTTCTGATTTTTGCTTTTCCTATTCTAATTCCTTCTACCAAAGGCCTATTTGATGGACATACATATTGACAACTTCCACATTCTATACATTCCAACAAATTATGCTCCTTTATTTCATTCCATTTTTCAAATTGAGCAAATTTTGCAAATAATAATGGCTCTAATCCCATAGGACACACTTCTACACACTTTCCACAACTTATACAATTATTTCTTTTATATTTTTGTGTCTCCTCTTTTGTTAATGCAAGAATCCCTGAAGTTCCTTTTATAACAGGAATATTTTCAGTATATTGAGCAATTCCCATCATTGGTCCACCAGAAATCAGTCTATCTACAAGAATTCTATCTGTTTGAGTTTCATCTAAAATTTCTTGAAATAATGTTCCTATTAATACTCTATAATTTTTTGGTTTTTTTACAGCTTCTCCTGTTACTGTAATTATCTCTTCTATTAAAGGATACCCATTTATGACAGAATTGTATATCCAATAAGCTGTAGTTACGTTTAAAACAACAACTTCATAATCTAAAGGTAACTTACCAAAAGGAACTTGTTTATTTAATATTGCTTTAATAAGTTGTTTTTCTCCTCCTTGAGGATATTTTGTTTCCAAAATTGCCAACTCTATGTTCTTCTTATTTTTTAATTCATTCTCAAATTCTTTTATTGCTTCCCCTTTATTATCCTCTATTCCAATAAAGACTTTATTAACACCTAAAATATGCATAGCTATTTCTATTCCTACCACAATTTCTTTTGCTTTTTCAATAGATAATCTATTATCACTATTTAAATATGGCTCGCATTCTGAAGCATTTATGATAATATATTCAATTTTTTTTTCTTGAGGAACATTTAATTTTATATGTGTTGGAAATAATGCTCCTCCTAGTCCAACTACACCACAGTTACGAATTTTATTAATTAACTCTTCTTTGCTTTTTTCTTTATAATTTTTAATCCCTTCTCTTTGTATCCATTCATCTTGAAAATCATTTTCTATTACTACTGTTAAAACTTTTCCTCTTAATGTAAAAGGTAATATGTCTATATTTTTTACTATTCCACTAATAGGCGAATGAATTGGTACTGACATGTTTCCTGTTACTTCTCCAATAATTTGACCCTTTAAAACTCTATCACCTATTTTAACCACAGGCTCACAAGGTGTTCCGATATGCTGAAGCATTGGTAAATAAATAAATTTGGGAGTTTTAAAATTCTCAATCTCTAAATTTTCAGTAATTTTTTTGTTTTCTGGCGGATGAATTCCCCCTTTAAATTTAAACAAAGACATTTGAACCTCCTTTATTTTTGTAAGACTCATTTAATAAAGTCTACCTTATTATTTTTATATTTTCCATATGTGAAACTCAAGTATATTTCTTCACATAAAAAAAAATAAGCTGTTTTTCAACAGCTTATCTTGAAGTTCTTCTTGTATATGGTAATAAAGCAATGTTTCTAGCTCTTTTAATTGCTCTTGTTATTTTTCTTTGTAGTTTAGCATCAGCTCCAGTAACTCTAGCTGGGTTTATTCTACCTTTATCTGATAAAAATCTTTTTAATAATTCAACATTTTTATAATCAATTTCTTCAGCTTTAACTCTCAATTTACTTCTTTTTCTTCTTCTTTTGATATCGTTATTCATGACCTTGTCACCTCCTAAAATTAAAACGGAAATTCTTCTTCATCATCAAAATCAATACTAGACGTTGGTTCATTTGTTTCAGCAGTCTTACCAGTTGCTTTTTCAAAACTAGGTTCTGAGTTTCCTTTACTCTCAAGAAACTCTATTTTTTCAACACTTACTGAAGTGTTGTATTTTTTCTCTCCATTAGATTCAAATACATCTGTTTGAATTCTACCTTGAACTCCAGCCAATCTACCTTTTCTTAAATATTCACCTACTAGTTCAGCTGTTTTTCCAAAAGCAACACAGTTAATAAAATCTGTTTGATCTTTTTGAAAAGCTCTATTTACAGCTAATGAAAATCTGCAATATGCTGTCCCACTAGCACTATATTTAAGTTCTGGATCTCTAGTTAGTCTTCCTGTTAGTACTACTAAGTTCATTGACATGTATCACCAACTCCTAAGATTATTTAGTTTTTTTAACAATAATATATCTCATTAATTGCTCGTTAATGTTTAATTTTTTTTCAACATTAACTAATTCAGTTCCTTCAACTTCAAAAGTCGTTAAAACATAAAAACCAGTTTCTTTTTTCTCAATTGGGTAAGCTAATTTTCTTTCTCCCCATTTGTCTGTAGTTAAAATGTTTGCTTTTACTGCTTTTAAAGTTTCTTCAACTGATGAAATTGTTGCATTTCTTTCCTCTTCAGTTAAAGTAGGAAATAAAATGTACATTAATTCATATTTCTTCATCAATTTGTCCTCCTCCCTCTGGTATTTTGCCTGAATAATATATTTATTCAAACAGGGCTTTTAATTCTATCATAAAACTTGAATATTTTCAAGAGTTATTTTTTTCTTCTTATGAAAGCTGGAACATCTAAGTCATCTGCTTCCCCAAAATGTTGAGATTCTCTAGTAGCTTTTACCGCTTTATTTATCTCTTCTTTTTTATTTTCTTCATGTCTTACTTGTTTAGTTTCTTCATATTCATTAAAATCTGTAGCAACTAATGTTAATCTAATTACATTTTCCATGGTATCATCCACAACTGCTCCAAACATCACCTCATCAGCTGTTTTTCCTGTTGCTTCTTTTACTATATCAGAAATTTTGTAAGCTTCTGCCAATTGGAAATCTCTTCCTGCTGTTATATTTAATATAATTCTTGAAGCGCCCTCTATAGATTTTTCTAATAAAGGATTTGAAAGTGCCATTTCTGCTGCTGCTGCTGCTCTTCCTTCACCTTCTGCTTCTCCAAATCCTAACATAGCTACTCCAGAATCAGCCATTACTGTTCTTACATCAGCAAAATCAAGGTTAATATATCCTTGTCTTGTCATTACTTCTGTTATACCTTTAACACCTATTTTAAGTACATTATTTGCTTCTTCAAAAGCATTTAACATTGTTATTTCTTTATTTGGCAATGCAAACAATTTATCATTTGGAATAATTACTAAAGTATCAACTGTTTTTTGTAAATTATCTATACCTAACTCAGCATTTGCTTGTCTTTTTTTACCTTCAAACCCAAAAGGCTTAGTAACTATACCAACTGTTAATATTCCCATTTCCCTTGCCATTTCTGCTATTGCTGGTGCAGCTCCTGTTCCTGTTCCTCCACCCATTCCAGCAGTTATAAATAACATATTTGTATCTTGAAGTATTTGTTTTATATCTTCTGAACTCTCTTCAGCAGCTTTTCTTCCAACTTCTGGATTAGCTCCTGCTCCCAATCCTTTTGTTAGCTGAACTCCTAATCTAATTTTTATATCTGCTAAAGATTTATTTAAGTCTTGATTATCTGTATTTGCTGCAATAAAAGTCACACCACTAATTCCACTTTTTATCATGTCATTAATAGCATTACCTCCTGCTCCACCAACTCCAAATACTTTTATTTTTACTTTGATATCGTCAAATTGAGTATTCTGCATTATTTCCTCCTTGATAATTTCTTCTTTTGCAGTTTGTTCTATTTCTACCTTTAGCACCTTTTTATTTTCAAAAGATAGTTCTACTTCATCTAATTTTACTTGTTTCATTTCTACTTTTTTTTCAACTGTTTCACCTAAACTATCACTTTTCTGTATTTTAGAAGAGTTTTTTAAGGTATCTTCTAAATTTTTCTGAGAACGGTTCAACAACCACTTCTTTTTCTTCATTCCCATGATTTTTTTCCTCTTTTTTCTCTACAACAGTATCTTTGGCCTGTTGAGTTTGTGATGTTTGTTGCGGTTGTACATATTTTGTTTGCTCTGTTCTTCTGTCTACTTCTTGTTCTACTGCATAAATTAAAAGTCCTATACCAGTAGAATTTTCAGGTCTATTCATTTCTTCCATAAGCCCAATGGTTCTTATCGGTATTCCTATTTTTATCGTAAAATTAAAATAACTTTCTGCTCTCTCTTTTAATCCTGCTATTTGAGATGCTCCACCAGTAAATACTAATCCATTTGAAATATATTCTGCAAAACCAGATTCAGAAATTTTTTCACCAATTAATTCTAAAATATCATCTGTTCTTGAATCAATAATTTCTTTTAGCTCTGATAATTCAATTGTCTTCTTTTCATTTGTATTTTTTATATGAATTTGAACTGCATCTTTTTCATTATTAATATCTCTTTCATCAAAACTACTAAAATCTTTTTTTAATTTTTCAGCTGTTTCTAAATCAAGGTTTAAACAATAAGCTATATCATTTGTATAGTGTTCTCCCCCTGCTGGAATAACTGCTGAATAAATTAATGTTTCATTCCTATAAATGCATATATCAGTAGTTCCTCCACCCATATCAACTATCACAGTTCCAAATCTTTTTTCACTTGTTGTTAATACTGCTTTTGCTGAAGCATATGGTTCTAAAACAACTTCCTCTACATCTATATCTAATCTTTGTAGTGTATTTTTTAAAGCTTTTATTTCTTTATCTGCTCCTGTTATAAGATGAACATCTGCTTCCATCTTTCTTCCTCTTCTACCCACAGGATTTTTTACTACACTTCCTCCATCTATTTTAAAATTATAAGCAATTTGATGAATTAGCGCAGTATCTCTTGTAACTTTTCTTTCTATTGCATTTTGAATCAAATCTTGATAATCATCTTCTGTTATATCTCTAAGATCCTCACCTAAAAATATATCAATATGCTGTAAAGATGACTGTATGTGTTTACCTGATATCCCAATAAATGCCTTTTCAACCTTTATTAAAGCCATTTCTTCTGCTTTTCTTACTGCTCTTTTTATATCTCTAGAAGTTTGTTCAACATCAACAACTAATCCCTTCTTTAGCCCAGAAGACGTACTTGTCCCGTATCCAAGTACCTGAAACCTTCCAGTCTCAGAATCAACTTCTGCAATAACAACATATATTTTTGTAGTACCAATATCAATTGCTACAGCAATGTTATTCCTCATTAACTTCCCCCTTACAGCTATTTTACAATATAGTCCTCAAACCTTATATCAATATAGCTAAATTCTTTTCCTTCATTTTTTAGTTTTTTATAAACTTTTTTCGCAGTTTCATATCTAGATTTATCAACTGTTTCATCTGTTTTTATGTATATACCATCATTTAGCATTAATCTTACTTCTTTATTTTTCGAATAAATCTCTGAAATAAAACTTAATAATTCTTTATCCTCAATTGCTTTTAAAACTTTTAAATTTTCTTTTAAAATTGCTTCTTGGGAACCATCAACTATTATTAAATTACTGTATGCAAGTTCTTTAGAAAAAGAAAAAATTTCTCCATTTTCATTGGCCACTAAAATTTTTTCGCCTTTTTTCACTTTTATATATGGTTTTTCTTCTTCTATAGATATTTTTAATTTTGATGGAAGTACTCTCTCTATTTTTATATTCTTTATTCTAACATCTTTTTTTAATTGATTCTCTAGATTTTTTGTATCTAAACTCCAAATATTTTTGCCTTTCAATGTTAATAAAGCATTGTGGATTTCTCCATCTAATAAAATAATACCACCTTCTACCTTAACATCCTTTACTTTAAAGTAATCATTTTTCAAAAAATCTAAATAAAGAAAACCTAGCAATATAAAAAAAAGTAACAAAGATATGTACTTCATGAATAACTTCATTTTTTCTCCTTATTTTATGCGTAATTTTCCATTTTATTTTTTTACTATTCCTAATATAACATTTTTTTCATTATTTTTCAACTGAACAAACTATTTTTTCTACAAGAGTTTCAAAATCAATGTTTTTTAAAGTAGCTATTTTAGGTAAAAGACTTGTTTCAGTCATTCCAGGACTTGTATTTACTTCTAAGAAATATAATTCTTCTCCTCTTAAAATAAAGTCACTTCTTGTTGCACCCTTTAATTTTAATTCTTTATGAACTTTCTCTGATATTTCCATTGCTTTTTTATAAGCAGTTTCTGATATTTGTGCTGGAAACTCATACTCTGTTTTCCCTTTTGTGTATTTTGATTCAAAATCATAAACTCCAGATAATGGTTTTATTCTCAAAACTCCTAAAGCTTCTCCATTTAAAACTCCTACTGTTAGTTCATCTCCTTTTATAAAATCTTCAATAATAATTTCTTTTCCTTGAAGATTTCTTAAAGCATTTTCTACATCTTTATCATTTTGACATATGTATAATCCTACTGAAGAACCTTCTGTAGTTGGTTTTATTACTACTGGATACTTTTTAATTTCTTCTACATTTCTATAAGTTTTTGGACTTAATATACCATGAATATCTAACATTTTTTTTGTTAAATCTTTGTCCATTGTAATTCCACTTTCTACTGCTCCACTTCCAGTATATTTTTTACCTAAAATATCTAAAAGTCCTTGTACTCTACCATCTTCACCAAACTCTCCATGTAAAGCTATATATGCTAAATCATATTCTGTTTCCATTAAAGCCTTAACAAAATTATCTCTATCTAAAATTAATGAAAATGCGTCATAGCCTTTTGTTAGTAACGCTTTTGTTATTGCTTGCCCTGTTCTTAAAGATACTTCTTTTTCTGAAGAAATTCCACCCATTAAAACTGCTATTTTCATTACCTTCTCCTCTATTTCACAATAATTATCTCTTCTTTTAATTCTATACCACTTTTTTCTTTTACTGCCTTTTTTACTTCATTAACAAGATTTACTACATCCTCAAATTTTGCATCTCCATGATTTACTATGAAATTTGGATGCTTCATTGATATTTGTGCTCCTCCAATTTGAACACCTTGCATTCCAGCTTCGATAATTAATTTTGCTGAAAAATACCCTTCAGGATTTTTGAATGTTGAACCTAAATTTGGTAAATTTAAAGGATGATTTCCTTCTCTTTTTCCTCTTAGCTCTTCTACCCTATCTTTATCAAAACCTTTTTGAAATTTAAAAGTAACACTTACTACAATCCATTTTTTTTCTTGAATTTCTGTTTTTCTATAAGTAAAAAACATCTCTTCTTTTTTTAATGTTCTTAATTGAAATTGATTATCTAATATTTCAACTTCTTTAATATTGTCAAATATTTCAGCACCATAAGCTCCACCATTCATATAGACAAGTCCACCAAGACTTCCTGGTATTCCAGATAAATTTTCTAAACCAGTATAATCCATTTCTCCTGTATAATCAACCAATTCATTAAAATCAATACCTGCTTCTACTCTGACTCTATTATCACCAAGTTCTTCTATTTTTTGAAGTTTTTTAAGAGAGACAAATGTTTTATCCAATTTACCATCATTTAATAAAGTATTTGTTCCGTTTCCAATTACAAAAATGTTTTCTTTATCTTTTAAAACTGTATTAAGTTCATTTTTTTCTTCAATAAATATAAGTTCTTTTCCTATTCCACCAATTTTCATGTTAGAATATTCCTTCATTTCTACATCTTTTAAAACTATCATTTATTATTTACCTCTTCCTATTGTTTCTGCTATCTTATGAGCCATTTTACTAATATCTCCAGCTCCCATAAAAAGATACATTCCTTTTTTATCTTTAATTTCTTCTAAAATTTCTTCACTATTCTCCACAAGTTTAACAGAGCCATTAGCTCTTATTTTATTAGCTAAATCTTCTCTTGAAATTCCAAACTCATCTTTTTCTCCTGCTGCATAAGTTGGAAGTAGCATGATTTCATCTGCTAAATCAAAAACCCCTTCAAATTTTTCAAATAAAAATTTTACTCTACTAAATCTATGAGGTTGAAATATTGTTATAAGTTTATCTTTACATCTTTCTTTTGCTGCTTTTACTGTTGCCAATATTTCTGTTGGATGATGTGCATAATCATCTATTATTTGAATTGAGTTATCTAATAATACATCAAATCTTCTTCTTGCTCCTTTAAAATTTGATAGTTTTTCTCTTAATTCACCTATCTCTACTCCAAATTTTAATGCCAAATAAATAACAGGTAATGAATTTGATACATTATGTTCTCCCGGTATTGCTAATTTAAAATCTCCAACATTTTTTCCATTAATAATCACTTCGTATTTTGTTTTTAATCCATCTACACTTATATTTTTAGCATAAATATTTGCTTTTTCATTTTTTGTACTATAAGTTACTATTTTATCCCTATTTTTTATTAATTCCTCTACAGTAGGACAATCTATATTTACTATTACCTCTTTTTCTGTCTGATCCATAAATTGTACAAAAGAATTTTTTATATTATCAAAAGTTCCATGATGTTCCATATGGTCTTCTTCAATATTAGTAATTACTGCATATTTAGGGAATATGTATAGGAATGAATTATCACTTTCATCTGCTTCTGCAACAAATACTGAGTTACTTCCCGGGTGCGAATTAGAGTTAATCTCAGGAATTATTCCTCCAACAACTATTTTTGGGTCAATGCTTAAACAAGCTACAGATAACATTGAAGATGTTGTTGTTTTCCCATGAGTTCCAGCTATTGCCACTCCCTCTTCATCATTCATAAGTTGAGCCAACAACTCTCCCCTTTTTATAATATGAAGCCCAAGTTCCAATGCTCTTTTGTATTCAGGATTATCTTCTTTAATTGCTGTTGATCTAATTATTGTATCCATACCTTCTACATGTTCTGCTTTATGTTCTGAAAATACTGTGATTCCTAACTTTTCAAAATCGGCTCTTTTTTCTTCAGCTTTTAAATCTGTTCCAAATACTTTATATCCTTTTTTTGCCATGATTTTAGCCAATCCTGACATTCCTATTCCACCAATTCCTATAAAAAATATTTTTTTCATTATTTATTATTCCCCCAAATGTCTAAGTTTTCTATTATATGTTGAACTGCATTTCCCTCTTTAAAGGATTTCAAGTTAATTTTCATTTTTTGTAATTTTTCAGGATTATTTACAATTTCTATTGCTTTAAGCAGAGCCTCTTCTACGTTAGCATTTTCATACACCAACGCTGCATTTTTATCCTTAAGCATTTCTGCATTGGCTTCTTGCCCACCTAAACTCAAAGGGATAAATATACTTGGCTTCTCAAGTTCTATTATTTCTGAAATAGTTAATGCTCCTGCTCTACATATAACTAAATCTGCTGCTACCATTATAGATGGCATATTTTGAAAATATGGTCTAATTACATCATTTGCTTTCATTTTGCTAATTTTATTATTAATTTCTTCAAAATGATTTTCTCCTGTTGACCAATAAACTCTTATATTACTTTCTTTATATAGTTTTTCCCAATGTTTTAAAACTACATCATTTATATTTTTTGCACCTTGACTTCCACCAGTAATAAGAAGTAATTTTTCATTATCTTTTAATTTAAGTTTTTCTCTCTCTGTTTTTGCATCTAAATACATGAACTCTTTTCTAAGAGGATTCCCTGTAACTTTTAACTTATTTGAATATTTTTGAGGTAAATCATCATAAGTTTTTTCAAAAGCTAAAAAAGTTTTCTTTGAAAATCTATAAAATAAATTATTTGCCATTCCTAAATCAGCATTTTGCTCTTGTAAATAAATTTTAGTTCTTGTTAAAAAAGCTACAATAAGCATTGGAACTGAAATATAATTTCCAAATCCGAAAATTGCATCAGGTTTTTCTTCTTTAAATATTTTATATGACTTATAAGTAGCTTTCAGTAGTTTTATTAAACCACCAATACTATTAAAAGGTACAACATCTAATCCTATAAATTTATATCCTGCACTTGGAACTATATCTTTTTCCATTCTGTGCATTGTTCCAACAAAAACACACTGAACTTCTTTATTTTTTAACTCATCTGCAACAGCTAAAGCAGGATAGATATGCCCTCCTGTGCCTCCTGTTGTAAAGATTACTTTTTTCATTATTTTACCTCTTATTCTTTATTCTATATTTCCAAATTTTTTATTTACTAACTCTTTAAAAATTCTTCCTCTTTCAACATAATTTTTAAATTGATCAAAACTTGAATGAGCTGGCGAAAATAAAATTATATCACCTGTAGAAAATTTTATTTTATCTAGAACATTCTCAATTGTTTTCAAATTATATATCTTATCTTTTTCATATCCTTCAGAAACAACTAACTCCTCGATTTTATCTGCTGTATCTCCAATTAGATATAAAGTTTTAACATTTTTATTTATAACTTCTGCTAGAGGTTTTAAATCAACATGTTTATCTTTTCCACCACAAATAAGAATTGGTTTTTCTTTATATGCTTCAATAGCTTTTATTGTACTATCAATGTTTGTTCCTTTTGAATCATTTATAAAAGTAACTCCTTCTACCTTTAAAAAATCTTCCATTCTATGCTCTAACGACTCTGTATTATATAAATACTCTTTAATTATATCAGTTGAAATCCCAAAAGTTTTAGCTGTAGCAACAATAAACATTACATTTTCTAAGTTATGTTTTCCTTTTAATGATAATTTTTCTACTTCTAATATCTCTTCAAACTTATCTCTTAAAAAACCGTTTTCTACAAAAAAATCTGCCTGATTATTATTTTTAGAACTAATTTTTATGATTTTTTCCAATTTTTTTTCATATAAATCCATAACTTCTTTTGAATCTATATTTAAAATAAAGTAGTCTCTTTCTGTTGCATTATTTTTAATGTTAAATTTTGCTAAATAATAATCTTCTACCTTTTCGTATCTGTCCATATGATCTGGTGACAAATTTATCACCAAAGACAAATCTGCTTTAAATTCTTTAAGATTTTCCAATTGATAAGAACTTAATTCAAGCACAACAAAGTCTAAATCTTTATTTTCCAAAACAATCTGAGCAAAAGGTTTCCCTATGTTTCCACCTGCTTCAGATTTAAATCCTGCCTTCTTAAATAACCCATCTATTTTAGATGTTGTTGTCGTTTTCCCATTTGTTCCTGTTACCGCAACAATTTTAAATTTTCCTTTTGAGTATCTATAAGCTAATTCTATTTCATCTATTAGCTCAATTCCTCTGTTTATAACTTCTAAAATTAAAGCATTATAAGGAATTCCAGGACTTTTTATAAAAACTTCTACTCCATCCAAGTAATTTAGAGCTTCATTACTAGATAAGCCTTTATTGTCATCTACTAAAATTACTTCATAACCATTTTTTTTTAATAATTCACATGCTGCAAGTCCACTTACACCTGCTCCATACACCATAGCTTTTTTCATTCTCTTACCTCAATTTCAAAATTAAAATTCCCAAGATAGCAAACATTATTGTAATTATCCAAAATCTAGCAGTTACTTTTGTTTCAGGCATTCCTTTTAATTCAAAATGGTGATGAATTGGTGCCATTGCAAATATTCTTTTCCCTCTCTTTTTAAAAGACCATACTTGAAGTATAACGGATAAAGCTTCCACAACAAAAACTATTCCTACTAAAGCAAATAATAATTCTTGTTTTAAGAAAATTGAAATTGTTGCTAAAACTCCACCTAAAGTTAAACTTCCTGTATCCCCCATAAAAATTTGTGCAGGGTAAAAATTATACCAAAGAAATCCTAATCCAGCACCTATTAAAGCTGATAAATAGACCATTATTTCACCAGTTCCACTTACATAGTATAAATTTAAGTATCTACTCCAATTTATATTCCCTGTAAAGTAAGAAACTATCAATAATACAAAGGCAACTATCATTACTGGAACAATTACAAGACCGTCAAGACCATCTGTTACATTTACTGCATTTGAACTTCCTACTAATACAAAGGCAATGAATATAAACATTAATATAGGTCCAATATATAAATATGAATTTTTAAGCAAAGGGTTAACTACTGAAAAAGTTAATTCGCTTCCAAGAGGTTTAAAAGTGTATAAAATTACATAAACTACAACAGAGGCAATCAATTGCCCCAAGATTTTTTTCTTTCCAGAAAGTCCTTTTTTACTTTTTGTAAATTTTATATAATCATCAATAAATCCTATTGCACTAAATATCAAAGTTACTACTATTAATGACAAAATATACCTATTAGTAAGATTTCCTGTTATAAGAGTGGTAAATAAAATTGACCCTATTATTAAAACACCACCCATTGTAGGAGTTCCTTTTTTAGAAAAATGTGATTGTGGTCCCTCTTCTCTTATATCATCACCAATTTTCTTTCTTCTTAAAAATTTGATAAAAGGTCTACCTACCAATAAAACTATAAAATACGATAAAAAGAAAGCTAACATTGCTCTCACACTTATATACTTAAATACCCTCATAAAAGATATCTTGTTAATTAAAAGTTGTTGTAATAAAAATAACATTGTTTTTCACACTTCCTATTCTTTTATAATATTTTCAAGTCTCATTCCTCTAGAACCTTTTAATAAAACTGATACTGGTTCAGAAAACTTCTCTATCTCTTTTTTTATTTCTTCTTTTTCAGTAAAATGAATTACATTTTTTTTATCTAAAAATTTTTCATAAAGATTTTTCATTTCTGGTCCATATAAATAAATTTTTTCAAAATCATTTGTTGAAAGTACATCATATAAACCTTCATGAAGTTCTTTACTTTTTTCTCCAAGTTCTAACATATCTCCAAGAACAACTATTTTTTTACTTTCTTTTGGCAACTCTTTAAAAGTTTCTATAGCAAATGTCATTGATATTGGACTTGCATTGTAAGCATCGTTTATATATAAAACATTACCTCTTTGAATTTTTTCAAATCTCATTTTTGTTAACTTTAAGTCTTCGGTCTTTTTTATGATTAAATCTTTGTCAAATCCGACCTTGTCAATTAATGCAAATGCTGTAGTTATATTTAATAAATTATGTTTTCCTAAAAGATTTGTCTTAAGTTTATCGCAACTATTTTTTGTCTTTATCTGAAACTCAATATGTTCTGAATTACTTTCTAAAACTTTAATTACATAATCATTATCTTCATTAAATCCAATTTTTATTGCATCTAAAGTTTTTAAAAAAACATCATCTCCATTAACTATCATGGCTTCTTTTGTATGAGAAACTATTTCACTTTTAGCTTTGAATATATTTTCTCTTGTTTTCATAAACTCAAGATGAGAATCTCCTATATTTGTTATTATTCCTATATTTGGTTTTGCAATATCTGATAATAAATCTATCTCTCCAAAACCACTCATTCCCATTTCTAAAACCACAAATTCATCTTTTTCTGAAATATTTAGAACTGTAAAAGGTAATCCTATATGATTATTATAATTTCCTTCTGTTTTTTTACCATTTTTAAACAAACTCAAATAGTCAAATACTACATCTTTTGTAGATGTTTTCCCATTGCTTCCGGTAATTCCAACAACAAAAATATCCAATAATTCTAAATATTTTTTAGCCCACTTTTGCATAAATGAAACAGTATCTTCTACCACTATTACATCTTTAATATCTTTATATTTTTTATCATCACAAATAACTAACTTAGCACCTTTTTCTAAGGTCTCTTCTACAAAATCATTTCCACCTCTAATTGCTAGAAAAACATCTCCCTTAGATATTTTTCTACTATCCATAACTATATTTTCTATGCTATCTATATTATCTAAATTCTCATTTATCAGTAATTCTAATGATTTTTTTTTCATAGTTCCATCCTTAATGTATTTTTTAAAGCTAAATTTAATTATAACATTTTTTTTCTATAAGAGCAATCTATCCTAATATATTTTTTGTTTTTAAATTATTTGCAAATTCATACAAATTTTTATGAATTTCTACTTTAAAATAAGCTTTATCTATTTCACTTTTTCCATGACCGGTCTCTACTAAAATAGGCTTAATTCCTAATCTTATTGCTGATTCTAAATCACTTATTTTATCTCCTACCATAATAGAATTCTCTAAATCAATATCAAATTCTCTAATTGCATCAATAAACATTCCTAATTCTGGTTTTCTACAATTACAATTTATTGCATATTTCTCAATTTTTCCTTTTGGATGATGAGGACAATAATAGTATTTTTCAACCTTTGCTCCTAATAATTTCAATTGTTCATCCATATATTTATGTAACTTTTCTAAATCTTCTTCTGTATAATAACCTCTTGCTATTCCCGATTGATTCGTTACAATTATCACTTTATAACCTAAATCATTAAAAATTTTTATAGCCTTATCTGCTTCACTTTCAAACTTGAAATCTTCTATTTTATGAAGATAATCAACTTCTACATTAACAGTACCATCTCTATCTAAAAATACAATTTTATTCATTCTATATTTTTTCCTTTCCAAGTGTACAACTTTAATATTATAGACACATTCTTTAAGTTTTGTCGACTACTATTTATAATTTTATTCATTTAAATTAATTTTTTTTAATTATTTATAAATATTTTTTTTGAATTAAACAAAGAGTTCTAGAGTCTATTATATAATATATTTAATATTAAAATTTACTATTTT
>JAFGUR010000288.1 GCA_016938425.1 Fusobacteriaceae bacterium | reverse complement strand
TGATGTTGTCATGTTTTCATCTCCTAATTGATAATATTATATATTGTACATGACCTTAAGAAATTTGTCTAATATAGTATAACCTATACATTAGTAATTTTTTTGTTCTTAAATTTAGTGGTATAAATTATTATAAAATCTAAAGGGGATTAATATGAAAAAAAATTTAAAAAGAATGAAACCAGAATACTTACCGGAAGGTGTTATTGCAACTTTAGGGGAAGATTGTAGAGGATGTTGCTATATGTTTAAACATAATATGTTCGATCCAATAAGACGTATGATTATAATGGATTAGGAACTAATCCATCTTGCTTAAATTATGAGTTGTTCACAGAGGATAATGAAATAAGAATTCCTCTTTTTGAAATAGTAAGAAGGCTTCTCCAAGAAATAATAGATTCTGTAGATAAATATTTTTAGTAATAAAAAAGGTTGACATTGTACACTCATTTGCATTATTATATATTTATAAGAGGTGAGTTAATGCATTTTAATTGGAATTCAGAAAAAAACGAGAAGTTATTGGAAGAAAGAAATATATGTTTTGAAGATGTAATCGTTGCTATTAATTCAGGGAAATTATTGAGTGTTAGAAAAAATACATCGGAAAATCATTTATCACAAGATATATTAATAGTAGAAGTAGAAGAATATGTTTACTATGTTCCTTTCATAAAAAGTGAAAAAGAATATTTTCTTAAAACAATAATTCCTAGCAGAAAATTAACCAAAGAGTTTTTAGGAGGTAAAAATGAGTAAAAATTATAATCTGGACAAAGATGAATTAAAGTTGTTAAATCAAATAGAAAAAGGTGAATTTACAGAAGATTTATCTGAATTGAAAAACTTAAAACTTGCTGCAAAAAATACAGTAGAAAAAAATGAAAGAGTAAATTTAAGAATAAATGAAAAAGATTTGTTGGTCATAAAAAGAAAAGCTACAGAAAATGGATTACCTTACCAGTCTCTTATAAATGTATTAATACATCAATATGCTGAAGGAAGAATAACTCTTAATATTTGAGCCTTTCAGAAATTTTGTGTAATTAGAAAAAGGATAGCCCCTTCTAAGTTGGTAAAATTAATTATCAATTTAGGAGGGATTTTTT
>JAFGUR010000031.1 GCA_016938425.1 Fusobacteriaceae bacterium | reverse complement strand
TAGGAATAAGAAGTGCTATGATTGAAACAGCAAAATCTACTTATAATAAAGCAAAAGAGTTGGGGAGGAAAGAATAAATGTTAATATATATACTTTTAAAAATATTTGATATATTGCAAATATTAATAATGATTCATATAATATTAAGCTGGGTTCCTATTAATAATGATTTTAAAAAACTTATAGATAGCATAGTAAACCCAATGTTAAAACCTTTTAGAGCAATATTACCTATTGGTGGGATATATTTAGATTTGGCACCAATTATATTTTTGTTATTACTAAGAATTACAATTACAACATTAATAAAATTTTTTTATTAATAACAGTTTAGCTATATAAATATTATAAAACTAAAGTTTTAGAGTAATTGTGAGGACTAATCTTTGTGGTGGGCGTGGGTTCATCCCATAACTGATTTTTACATATTAAGGTGTGTATGAATGATTAAATTTTTATATAACTGAATAGATACTTATTAAATTTAAATAATTAAGTATATAGAATAAAATTTAAACTATAGAAATAGTTTGAAATATTAAAATTATAAAAGGGGGCATTAAAATGTTTATTTTTCCAGTAATTATACTGATAGCAATAGTAGTAATGATTTCACAAGGTACAATAGTTGTTAGGCAAGCAGAGACAATGATAATAGAAAGATTAGGTAAATATAATAGAACATTAGAAAGTGGATTAAATTTCATTATTCCTTTAATTGATACTCCTAAAGCTGTAAAATGGAGAAGCGTTAAAACTGTAAATGGTCAATACTTTGCGCAAATAAGAAATATAACAAGAATTGATTTAAGAGAGTCTGTGTATGATTTTCCTAGACAAAATGTTATAACAAGTGACAACGTTACTATAGAAATAAATGCATTACTATATTTTCAAATTACAGATCCAGAAAAGTCAGTTTATGAAATAGAAAATTTACCAGATGCTATTGAGAAGTTAACTCAAACTACATTAAGAAATGTTATTGGAGGACTTTCTTTAGATGAAACATTTGTTTCTAGAGATAAAGTAAATGACCAATTAAGACTGATATTAGATGAAGCGACAGATAAATGGGGAGTTAAAGTAAATAGGGTTGAATTACAAGATATAGTTCCTCCAGTAGAAATTAGACAATCAATGGAAAAACAAATGAAAGCAGAGAGGGATAAAAGAGCAAGTATCCTTCAAGCTGAAGGAGATAAACAAGCAAGAATCCTTAATGCAGAAGGGTATAGAGATGCTGAAATATCAAGAGCAGAAGGAGAAAGAAGGGCAAAGATATTAGAGGCAGAGGGAGAAGCAGAAGCGAAATTAAAAATTGCTCAAGCAGAATCAGAAGCTATAAAAATGATTTCAGACGCTTTAGGTGGAGAAAGAAATCCAGGAGCTTATCAACTTGCAACAAAATATATTGATGCTTTTAAAAATATTTCTATTAAAGAAGGAGATAAAACGGTATTTATGCCTTTTGAAACAAGTTCTATGTTGAGTTCATTAGGAAGTATAAAAGAAATCTTTACAGATAAAAAATAATTGTTAAAGTCCTAGAAGGAAATGTCGATAATTATTAAGGATAGAGTAATTCAAGGAGTTGATTAAATTATGATGACAGCATTATATTCAGCAGCAACAGGTATGAATGCACAACAGACAAATTTAGATGTAATATCAAATAACTTAGCAAACGTAGATACTAATGGATTTAAAAAGAGTAGAGCTGATTTTCAAGATTTAGTTTATCAAACAAAAATTGCTCCTGGAAGTTCAACAGGAGATCAAAATAGAAATCCTACAGGATTGCAAATTGGAACAGGAGTTCAAACTGTAGGGACTAAAAAATTATTTAGTCAAGGAAATTTTAAAGATACAGGGAATCCTTTAGATATAGCAATAGAAGGAGATGGATTTTTTCAAATTCAAAGACCAGATGGAACGGTAGCGTATACAAGAAATGGTTCATTTAATATGGATGCAGAAGGAAATATAGTAAGTGCTGAAGGATATTACTTGAGTCCTCAAATAAATATTCCAAATAATGCAGAAAATATTTCTGTTTCAAAAGATGGAATTGTAACAGGTAATATAGGGGATGCTACACAACAATTTGGAAGAATAACCTTAGCAAATTTTGTTAATCCTAACGGGCTTATGAATATAGGGAATAATCTATATCAAGTTTCTGAAGCATCAGGACAACCAATAGTACAAAATGCAGGAACAGGAAATACAGGAACTTTACTACAAAGTTATTTAGAAACTTCAAATGTAAAAATTGTTAATGAAATGGTGGATATGATTGCAGCTCAAAGAGCATATGAAATAAACACGAAAACAATAAATACAGCAGATAGTATGCTTCAAGCAGCAAATAACTTAAAAAGAGGTTAGTAAATGAAGTTTAAAAATATAATAAGAATGGCAGTTGTTCTGTCATTCTTATTTTTTAATAATAACAAAATTTTTGCAAATATAAATGATTATGTGAAAATTAAATATGAAAATATAACTCTTTGGGATATTGCACCATCATATGTTAATGAGCAAAAAGGTTCTACTATAATTTTAGGTAAAATTAGAATTCCTGGAGGAAAGATTTTTATAAAGGGTAGTCAAATTAATGCAGAACTTGTCGCATTAGGAATGAAAAATGTAAAAATTCCAAATTTAGTGACTGTTGAAAGAAGTTATGTTGAAATAAATACAAAGGAAATTGAAGAAAAACTTTTACAACAATTAAAAAAAGATAATACAGACTTTAATTATAACGTTTATATAGCAAGTAGAGAGACTTTAAAAATGCCTATAGGAGAATTGAAATATAAGGTTTCTGGTTTGAATAAGGAAACTTTAGGAAAGGCTCAATTAACATGTGAAGTATATGAGAATGAGAGAAAAGTATATGAATTTCCTTTTAGTTTAGATACTGCTAAAATGATAAAAGAATATACCCTTATAAAAGATGTTCAAAAAGGCGAAAAATATTCAGAAGAAAAAGTTCAAGTAGAAACTAAATTAATTTATTCCACAGTAAATTCAAATAATTTGGAAATATCAGAGAAAACTATTTTTAATAAAAATTTATTAGCAGGAACTAAATTGCAAAAATCTGATTTAGAGGAAAATGCAATAATAAGAAAAGATGATAAAATTTTTATAGAATTAAAAATGGGTGGAATGACAATTTCAGATAGAGGTGTTGCATTAACTAATGGAGATATGGGACAAAAGATACAAGTTAAAAATTCAAGGTCTGGAAAAGTTGTAGAAGGTGTAATTACAGCTGAGAAAACTGTTACAATTGAAATAGAATAAATACAAGAAAAGAGTCGGGGAAAGTATTTTCGACTCTTTTCTTGTATTTATTAAGTTCATATAAAAAGATTTTAGGGTAAAATAATATAGAAACTAGAGGTGGGAATAATTACAACTAGAAAAGTATAGATGTATATGATAAAATATTTAAAAACTTCTAGGAGGATTTAATGAATAATACTCGTTGGATTTATAAAGAAAATGAGATAAAAGAAGATTTAAAAAGTTTAAATCTTGATAATGATATATTAAATATTTTGATAAATAGAAAAATAGATTCAGTTGAAAAAATTAATAATTTTTTTAATAATGATTTAGACAATATAATTTCGCCATTTTCGCTAAAAGATGTTGATAAAACTATTTTACGCTTATTAGAAGCAATTAATAATGAAGAATTAATATACATTTATGGTGATTATGATGTTGATGGAATTACTTCTACATCCATAGCATATTTGGCTTTAAAATCTTTAGGTGCTAAAGTTGATTACTATATTCCTTTGAGAGATGAAGGATATGGATTAAATATCGATGCGATTTCTTTTTTGAAAGAAAAAGGTGCAAAGATAATTATATCTGTAGACTGTGGGATAACTTCTGTAAAAGAAGCTCAATATGCCAAAGAAATAGGGATAGATTTGATTATAACAGATCACCATGAAATAATTGGAGAATTACCAAATGCTTATGCAATAATTAATCCAAAGAGAAAAGACCAAGATTATTCTTTCGAGTATTTAGCAGGTTGTGGAACGATATTTTTACTACTAGTTGCTCTTTTTGAACATTTAGAGAAAAGACAGGAAATGTATAAATTTATAGATATTGTTGCTATTGGAACAATAGCTGATATTGTTCCTTTGGTAGAAGAAAATAGAATTTTTTCGAAAATAGGACTTGAAAAATTAAAAAATACCGAAAATATTGGTTTATCCGTTCTTTTACCTTTAATATTTGAAGATTATAAAGAAAAAGAATACACATCTTATGATGTTGGCTTTTTAATTGCTCCAATTTTTAATGCTGCAGGAAGATTGGAAGATGCTAAAATGGCTGTAGAGTTATTTGTAACTCCTTCAAAAGAAATTGCAAGTAAAATAGCTATTAAACTAATTGAACAAAATACTAAAAGAAAGGAGTTACAAGGAGAAATATTAGAAGCAGTTGAAGAGGAAATAACTAAAAATAAGTTATATGAAAAAAGTGTTATTGTATCAGCAAATAAAGATTTTCATCATGGAGTAATTGGAATTGTTGCGTCTAAAATAGTTGATAAATATTATAAACCTACAATAATTATGGAAATTAAGGAAAATGAAGGCTTTGCTGTAGCTTCATGTAGAAGTATAGAAGGGTTTCATATTTTGGAAGGCTTAAATAGTATGAAGGATTTATTTTTAAAATATGGAGGGCATGCAGGAGCAGCGGGATTTTCTATACCTATTGAGAACATTAAAATTTTTGAGGAGAAAATAAATGAATATGCATATAAAGTTATAGAAGAGGAAAACTTATTAAAACCGATTAAAATTGATAAGGATATTTTGTTTAGTAAAATATCTTATAATTTTTTTAATAGACTAGAAGATTTAAAACCTTTTGGATTTGGGAATGCTAATCCCACATTTGCAGTAAAAAATGTAAAGTTAAGCAATATTAGAGAGATTGGAAAAGACAAAACTCATTTAATGTTAGACATTAATTATGATAATTTATCTATTAGAAATTGTGTATGGTTTGGGAATGCGCATAATTTAGAAAATTTAAATGATAAAGAATATTTTGATATAGCTTTTAAGCCAAAAATAGAAATGTATAAAGATAAATACTATCCTAAAGTATTTATTGAAGATATTTGCTTGTCTAATAATTCAAATTCTGAAATGATATTTTATAAGGAATTATACAATACAGCTTTTCCTTTGGAAACAATTGTATATTCAAATTTTGATATTAATATAAATGATAAAATTGAAGTTTTATTAAAAGATAATAAGGGCTATATATTAAAAAATGGAAAATCTTTCTCTTTTTTAGATGATACTTTATCGTATACTCTTTCAAAACTTAATGAATATTATGAATATGAATTTACTTGTGATTTACTTTCTGTTCAGAAGAGTTCTAGCAACTATCAAATAAAGATTAGAATAGAAAAAAAGAATGAGTTCTCATGCTTAAGTTTGAAAGATGGAGGAATTTTTAAAGAAATTAAGCATTTTTTAATCGGTTCTTTAGAGTATAATTCTATGCAAAAAAATGTATTATCTAAGTTTTTTAAAGGAGAAGAGAATATACAAATTATAAATAGTCTACATAGAGGAGAAAAAACTTTAATATACACAATCGCTTTATTTTATAAAGTAAAAGAAAAAAAATGTATAGTAATTACAAAGAAAGAGAATTTTAATAAATTTAATAGAAAATTTTGTAAAATATCAGAAAAAATAGAAGTGGGATATGATTTATATATTTTTTATGACATAAAGCCCTCTAAATTTCCTGAAAAATTTATATATTTTAATAAAAATGAAATAATAGAAGGATTTAGTGTTATAGATGGAACAATACAAATTCCTAAAAACATTGAAATCATTGGAAATAAAGAGGTAGAAGAGGTAACTTTGTTAAAGTTTATACCAAATAAGAAAAAAATAGAGCTTATGAAGTCATCTAAAATTATTAAAACAGATGATTTTATTTATAAATTAATTTAGGAGGAATTATACATGAAAAGAATTTTAGCATTAGCCTCAATTTTATGGGCATTTGGTGTAACGTCTTATGGAGAAACTAAAAAAATAGAATTAGGAATAATCCCACCAGTTCAATTGGGAGAAAAAACAGATGATGTTGACGGATTTAGATTAGGTTTAATATATGCAGAGAATAATAATGTATCTGGTTTTGATGCTAGTTTATTAGTATCTAAAACAACTGGGGAGTTTAATGGATTTAAATATTTCGGTGCATATAATCAATTTGATAATGGTGGGAATTTGAAAAGTGTATTAGGTATAGTTAATAACTACAAAGGGGATATGCATGTAAAACAACTTTTTAATGGTGTTAACATTGGAGAAAATGTAACTGGGGCTAGGGTAGCTTCTTTTGTAAACTATGCTGAAGTTATGAATGGTTATGATATTGGTGTTGCTAATTTTTCTAATGAAATGAATGGATTACAAATAGGAATATTTAATTATGCAGGACATTTAAATGGATATCAAATCGGACTTATAAATTATGCAAAAAATAGTTCAATATTTCCTATATTACCAATATTTAATGTTGGTAAATAAATTATATAATTTTCTGATATGAGCCTTTACTTTTTTATTCATATATGATAAAATTACTATGTTTGATTTTAAAAAAATAGGAGGTTATTTAGATGAAAAAATTATTAATAACAACTTGTGCATTATTAGCAGTAACTTCTGCTTCTTTTGCTGAAACAGTAACAGCTGAGGTAGGGTTAGTTTCTCCAATTCAAATAGGGGCACCAACAGCAGATGTTGATGGATTTAGATTAAGTATTTTATACACTGAAAATAAAAATATGAAAGGATTTGATTGGAACTGGTTTATTGCAAAAAATACAGGTTCTTTCAATGGATTTAAATTAGGAGGATTATATAACCAAGTAGATAAAGGTGGAAATATTATCCAATTAGGAGGATTCGTAAATAATTACGACGGGAAAACTCATGTTACTCAAGTTTTCTCAGGTATAAATATGGGTGAAAATATAGAAGGATTAAGATTATTCTCAGCTGTTAACTATGCAGATAAAATGAAAGGGACAGATGTTGGAGCTATAAACTTTGCAAATAACATGGAAGGTTTACAAATAGGTATATTCAACTACGCTGCTAATTTGAACGGATATCAAATAGGACTTATAAATTATGCAAAAAATAGTTCAATATTTCCAGTTTTACCTTTCTTTAATACAGGAAAATAGAAAAGTTAAGGACTCATAGTTTTGAGTCCTTATTTTTTATATTTATAGTAAATTATAAATTTTAATGTAATAAGTACGAATCAAAAT
>JAFGUR010000287.1 GCA_016938425.1 Fusobacteriaceae bacterium | reverse complement strand
TAAAATATAATGCTAATTACACTAATTTTTTAAACCTCATATTTCTTTTAATCTTCTAATTTTTCTTTAATCTTTTGAATTTTTTCAATATCACACAAAAACAATTCTAATAACTCGGGATCAAAAGAATCATACATTTCTTCCTTCATTATTCTAATAGCTTCTTCTATTGAAAAAGCTTTTTTATAAGGCCTTTCAGTTGTTAATGCATCAAAAACATCAGCAATTGAAACTATTCTTGCTTCAATCGGAATATCATTTTTTGATAATCCTTCACAGTATCCCTTCCCATTCCATTTTTCATGATGATATTTTATAATATTAACAGCAATTTCAGGTAACTTTGCCTCTCTTAAAAGCTCACTACCAATGTTTACATGTTCTTTCATTTTTTCAAATTCTTCTGTTGTTAGAGGTCCAGGTTTTTTTAAAATACTCTCTGAAATCCCTATTTTCCCAATATCATGTAATGGAGAATAGGCTTTTATTTCAGAAATAATTTCATGAGGTAGTAAAGCCTCTTTTGCAAGAAGTTCTGAATATGCTGAAACCCTTTGAATATGATTTCCTGTTACTTCATCACTTATACTTGTAGCTTTCTCTAAAACATTCAATATAGCATTTGTTACATCCTGTAACCTTTTCGTCCTTTCTTCAACAATTTCTTCCAAATGCTCATTTTCTTCAACAATTTGAATATTTAATTTTTTCATTTGAATTTTTTGATTGTAAAATTCAATAGCATTCCTAACTTTTAAATAAAGAAAATCACCATCAACAGGCTTTATTATATAATCGTAAACTCCTACCTCTAGTCCTTCCAAAATTTCTGTTTTTTCTGACATTGAAGAAACAATAATTATAGGAATATCTTTAAATAATTCTTGATGTTTTATTTTACTAGCAAATTCCAACCCATCCATAACTGGCATTTGTCTATCCAATGTTATACACCCAAATTGTTCCCAATCTTTTTCTAAAATATCAAGTGCAATTTGTCCATTCACTGCATGAACAGTTTCAAGATTTCTATAAGCTAAATATTTTTTAATTAAATTTCCATTTAATTTTGAGTCATCAATAACAAGAATTTTATCATACATTCACAAAACCTCCTAAGACATCAACATTTAGGTTTTACCATTTTTTTCTCAAATTCCTCTAAAATATTTGTAATAAAAAAAGATATACATCTATTGCATATCTTTCAATAAAAATCTAAATTAAATCTTCTAGCAAAACTTCCCTCAATTCTCCTTCTTTAAGATTTCCTAATTCCATTTTACCAAAAGTCATTCTTTTTAGATACTTCACTTTGTTATTGATACTTCTTATCATTCTTTTTACTTGATGAAATTTACCTTCTACTATAGTCAATAGAATAGCTTGTTCATTTACTTTTTCAACTTTTGCTGGAAGACATTTATGTCCATTTATTTCCACACCCAACTCCAGTTTTTTTATATCCTCATCTTTTATACTAAAAAAAAGTTCTACTAAATAAGTCTTTTCAACTTTACTTTTAGGCTGAGTCATCTTTTGATTAAGATCTCCATCATTAGTAAAAATAAGAAGTCCTTCTGTGTCTCTATCTAATCGACCAATTGGGAAAAAAGATTCTTTTGGAAACCAAGAAGGTAAAAGTTCTACTACAGTAGGTCTATTATCATCTTTCATGGCAGTTATATACCCACTTGTTTTGTAAAGAGCATAATATTTTAATTCTTTTTCTTTCAGAAATTTTCCTCTATATAAAATTACATCCTCTTTTTCAATATCAATTCTTTCATCATAAACTATTTCTCCATTAACTGTTATGTTTCCATTTTTAACCTCTTCAATAATTACTCTTCTACTCCCTAACCCACAGTTAACAAGGTACTTTTCTAACCTCAATATTTCCTCCTAAATTATAAACTTTCTATATATTTCCCAAGTAATTTTAGAGTATTCAAAATCCCCAGTTTATGAGTTCTTTCATATCCGTGACTTGCATCTACTCCTGGGCCAATAAGACCATGTCTTACATTATTCCCAGCTCTTACTGCTGCACTAGCATCTGAACCATAAAAATTAAAAATATCTATAGCATATTCTATATAGTCTTCTTTAGCTAACCCTACTAATTTTTTTCTCAACTCATAATCATAAGGTCCTGATGAATCTTTAGCACAAATTGTAACATATTCTTCTTTTGATGTTTGTCCTTGCCCTGGAGAAGCCATATCAATTGCCAAAATTTCAAAAGAATTTTTAGGTAAAAATGCTGCACCATGGCCTACTTCTTCATAATTTGATATTAAAAAATTTAAAGTATATTTAGGAATAATATTGTTTTCTACAATATATTTACATAATCCTAAAATAATCGCAACTGAGACTTTATCATCTAAGTGTCTTGATTTTATAAATCCACTTTCTGTAACAGTTGTTCTTGTATCAAAAGATACAAAATCCCCTACATTAATCCCTAAACTCTCAACATCATCTTTAGAATAAACTCTTTCATCTATTCTAATCTCCATATTTTTATCATCTCTTTTATCATTTCTTGGAGAATCTCCATAATTGTGAACAGATGTTTTATCAAATAAGATTGTTCCTGTATATTTTTTGCCTTCTAGAGTACTTATCACACAATTTTCTCCGTCAACTGTATGCCAAGAATACCCACCTAATTGTGTTAATAAAAGTCTTCCATTTGATTTAATATCTTTTACCATAGCTCCTAATGTATCTGCATGGGCAGAAATCACCCTAACCTTATCTTTTATCTCACCTTCTACCTCAACAATTAATCCTCTTTTAATTGTAATTTTTGACTTTAAACCCATATCTTCAAAAGTATGTTTCAAAATTTCAATTATTTTATTAGTATCTCCTGTTGGTGATGGTATTTTTAAAAGTTTTTCTAAAACATTTACTGTATAATCCAAATATTTTTCCACTTTACATCTCCTTAGAAATTTTCTTTTATTAAATCTTCTACTTCAACTTCCTTTAAATTATTAACACTATCGAAAAGCTTTACAAATACTTTTCCATTTTCTTCTCTTCTTGGAACTGGAAGCCCAGATTCATGATGAACTTCTCCTTTTAAATTTATATAATATCTTGGAAATTCTTTTATTTCTCTTAAAATTTCTGTTTTATCTACCACTGGTAATTCTTTTTCTTCAGTTACTTCTTTATCTTCTAACGCCTTTTTAAGTTCTTGTATTTCAGCTTCTTTTTTAGCTAGTTCTTTCAAAATTTCATCTTTATTCATAAATTATCCTCATTTCAATCTAGTTCTTAAAAAAATTTAATTTATTATACATATATAATAAAAGGGGCAAAACCCCTTAAATATTATTTTAATATTCATAATGTAAAATTGTTGTTTTATTGTCTACTTTATCATACATTTTCATCATAGTTTTTCTAAATTTTTCATCATATTCATATGTATAAATTATTTCTGTAGCAATTTTATCTCCTACAGTTTTCTTAAAATATATAGGATCTCCATGTTCATTATGTTCATATTCTTGAATATTTTTAACATTTCCTTCCCCATCAGTAACTGTAATTTTTCTAAACTTCTCTTCCATTTTTACCTCCATCAATCTAGTTATTATTTCTTTAACCATAAATCAATTGTATTTCTAGTTTTTTCAACTATTTGATTAACATCATAATCATTGGGGTAAATTGCATCAAAAATTTTAACTTTAAACTTTTTAGGTTTTGGGAAAAATTTGCCAAAAGGCAATATTTCATAAGCTCCTTTTATTCCTACAGGAACTACTGGTATTCTTAATTCCTTGCTTAATATAGCAAAAGCCTTTTTAAATTCTTTTAGTTCCCCATCTCTTGTCCTTGCTCCTTCAGGAAATATTACCACATTTTTCTGATTTTTTAAAGCAAAAGCCGTTTCTTGTAATGTTCTTCCAATATTTTGATTTACATTCAAAATAATTGTATTAGAATGTCTAGCAAAAAACATTCTAAATTTTCCTGTAAAATGAGTATTTATTGCTAAAAAGAAGCTATTTTTTAATACTTTTTTAGGTAAAATATAGCTCATTATTACAGCGTCCATAAAACTTTGATGATTAGCAACCATTATAAATGGCTCTTTTGGCAAAATGTTTGTTTCAAAATTAATTTTCGCATAAAAATTAAAAGCTATTTTCCCTAAAGCTTTTCCTATTAAAAGACCTTTATAATCTTTTGGTAAATCAAATTTTTCATTACTATTTAAAACTTGACCCCACTCTATACCTTCATTCGTACTTTTATTTTTATTTTCTCTAACATACTCTGTGAATTTATCAACTGTAGCATTTTTAGAAAAAACTTCTTCACTAATATTTATTCCAAAATTCTGATTTATAAAAGCATTCAATTCAATTAGCTCTAAAGAATCAAATCCTAAATCGAGTTCTATATGACTAGAAGGAAGTATTTTCTTTTTGGATACTTCATGAAGGTAATTTTTAATAATACGATACTCTTCAAAATTAGGTTCAGTAATATTTCCCACGGGTTTATTATCCTCTGTTAATATATCTTTTAACATAAAACGTCTTAATTTCCCTAGTTTCGTCTTAGGTAATTCTTCTTTTACTAATTTTAAACTCAATATTTTTTTATACTTGGGAGCACTCACATTATATACTTCTATGATTTCACGTTTTATAGTTTCATATATATTTTGAATTTTACCCTCTGCAATTTTCTTAAAATTAGGTAAAATTATTGCTTTTAAGATTTTTTCATCTTCAAGTACCGCAACTTCTTCAATAAGTCCATTTGAAATATGCAATAAATGATTTTCTATATCAAGAGGATTAATATTTTTACCATTAGATAAAACTATCATTTCCTTAACTCTTCCTGTTATAGAAAGGAATCCATTTTCATCAAGTTGACCTATATCTCCTGTTTTAAAATATCCATCTTCTGTAAATACTTCTGCTGTTTTCAATGGATTATTGTAATATCCTTTAAAAACATTTTCACCCTTTACTAAAAGTTCACCATCTTCTGTAAACTTAACTGTAGCCATTGGTATTACATGGCCACAACTACCAGGCTTAATTTGATTTGGCCTTGTAAAAGATATTATTGGTGATGTTTCTGTTAATCCATAACCTTCCAAAACAGAAAAACCAACAATCCCTAAATCTTTACCAATTTCTGGGTCTAATTTAGCTCCACCACTTACAAAATATTTTATGTTCCCACCAAATTGATCTTGAACTTTCTTAAAAATTTTCTTTCTAAACTTAAGAGAAGGAATCAATTTAGCTATATTATATATAGTTTTTGCTATTTTAGACGCATTAATTTTGCTCATAATTCCTCTATGAAAAACTTCATATAATCTAGGAACCCCTATTAGAATAGTTATTTTATATTTC
>JAFGUR010000030.1 GCA_016938425.1 Fusobacteriaceae bacterium | reverse complement strand
TCTTCTCTATTCTATTTTTAATGTCCTACAAGTAATTCAGTTAATAATTAATAGTTAACAGTTAATAAAACCTAATCATCTACTATTTATTCTTAATTATTTACTTTGTTACTGCTCCACGTTTTCTGTGGCGCGAAAATAATATTATCACAATTCTCAAAATCAGTCAATACTTTTTTTAATTTATTTTTAATTTTTTAATTATACTCTTTTTAAAATGCTATAAATATTAGTTTCATACTTTTTAACTTGTATAAAATAAATATATTTAAGTTGTTATTTTTCTAAAAATATAGTAATAAATACTATATATTAAATTAAACTTTAGGAGGCTTTTATGAACTTTAAAAGAAGCAGTGGAATTTTGCTACATCCTACATCTTTTCCTTCCCCTTATGGAATTGGTTCTTTAGGAAAAGAAGCTTACGAATTTATTGATTTTCTATTTGAAAGCAATCAAAAATTATGGCAGGTTTTCCCTCTTGGTCCAACAGGTTTTGGAGATTCTCCTTATCAATGTTTTTCTGCTTTTGCAGGAAATCCTCTTCTTATAGATTTAGATTTCCTAATTAAAGAAAATTTATTATTTCAAGAAGAAATATTACAGCAAGGTTTTTCAAACAACATTGTCGATTATGGCCCTGTAATTAATTTTAAGTTTAATATTTTAAAAAAAAGCTATCATCATTTTATTTCTTACAAAAATTTAGATATCAAAAATGAATTTGATTATTTTATTATTAAAAATAAATTTTGGTTAGATGATTATTCTCTTTTCATGTCTTTAAAAGATTATTTTAATGGAAATTCATGGAACAACTGGGAAAAAGATATAAAATTTAGAAAAAAAGAAAAAATTGCTGAATATTCTCTAAAATTGGAAAAAGAAATTAATTTCTACAAATATTTACAGTTTATTTTTTTCAAACAATGGAAAAATTTAAAAGACTATGCCAACTCAAAAAATATAAGTATTATTGGTGATGTACCTATTTTTGTTGCTTTTGATAGCTCTGATGCTTGGTCAAATCCAGAACTTTTTTTGTTTGATGAAGATAGAAACCCAACTAAAGTTGCTGGAGTTCCTCCTGACTATTTTAGTGAAACTGGTCAGCTTTGGGGAAATCCTCTTTACGACTGGGATTATTTAGAAAAAACTAGTTTTAAATGGTGGGTAGATAGAGTTAAAGCTAATCTAAATTTATATGACTTAATTAGAATTGATCACTTTAGAGGGTTTGAGTCATTTTGGGCTGTTCCTTTTGGAGAAAAAACTGCTATAAATGGAGAATGGATAAAATGCCCTGGTGAAAAATTATTTAGTACTCTAAAGAAAGAACTTGAATCATTACCTATAATTGCTGAAGATTTGGGAATAATCACTCCTGAAGTAGAAATTTTAAGAGATACTTTTTCTTTCCCTGGTATGAAAATATTGCAATTTGCCTTCTACCCTGGACAAGACAATCCTTATTTACCTCATAATCATATAAAAAATTGCATTGTTTATACTGGAACTCATGACAACGATACAACTTTAGGATGGTACAATAAATTAAGCTTCCACGATAAAGAATATATTAAAAAATATTTAAGCCTTGAAAATGACTATGATATTTCTTGGAAACTGATAAAAACTGCATGGTCATCAGTTGCTAATATTTCAATTACTCCTTTACAAGATTTACTTTGTTTAGAAAGTTTTGCTAGAATCAATACTCCTGGTAAAGCTGGTGGAAACTGGCAATGGAGATATGAAAAACATATGCTCAATAATGATATTTCTTATAAATTAAAAGAAATTACAAATTTATATTTCAGATAAAATTATACTTATTAAACATAGTCATTCAAAAGTTTTTTTTATTCAAAAAATTAAAATAGCTAAATTCATAGAATTTAGCTATTTTTATATATTATAAACAGGTGTTAGTATAAGCCGGATTATGTATTCGATAATCATTTATCTAGGTTATTAATTACTTAATAACTCAAGCAACCTACCATTAAAAACCAAGACGGGCAATCTCTTTAGGTTTTTCTCTTGGTCTTGCTCCAGAGGGGGTTTACCAAGCTAACTTAATTTCTTAAGCTACTGGTGGTCTCTTACACCACCTTTTCACCCTTACCATACAGGCGGTCTATTTTCTGTGGCACTTTCCTTAAGATTTCTCTCAACAGCCATTAACTGTCCTCTTTGCCCTAGGGAGTCCGGACTTTCCTCGTGAAACTCACGCGATTATCTCTAACGCCTTTTTTTATAAATAACTCTTCTTACTTTACCACATGAAGGGCAAGCATAAATTTTCATATTTTCTTTGTCTGTATTTATATCATCTTGTAATTCCATTTGTTTATCACATGTTTTACAATAAGTTATTACTCTTTTTCTATTAATAAATACATAAACAACATACCCTAAAATAACTAAGAATAAATATCCTATACTTTTAAAAACAAATAACATCAAACTTTTTTTATCAATTCCCTCTTTTTCTTGTTTAGCCAAAATTTGGTCATTTTTAACTGTTGTTAGTATATCCCCCATATCAGCTAAAAGTTCTAAAGTATAGTCGCTTAAAGTTTTGGGACTTATAATACTTTTTAGCTCTTCTAAGTCATTTGTTATTTTATCTTCATATCCATTAAGATTTAGGTCATTTGTAAATGCTACTTTGACTTTAATTGAATTATTAACTCCTTTTTCCAAAACAACAATAACTTTTTTTTGCTTATTTTTAAGGGAATCAAAAACTTTTTTATCTTCTTGAGCTAAAGTTACTATATCAAAATCAACTTCAGTTTGCTCTTTAATTAAATTTATTCTATTATTTATTGTTTTAATTTCTTCTGGGCTAAAAATTTTAACTGTATCTTTAACTACAGAAAAAGTTAATGAACTTAATATAATAAATAAGAAAATTATTTTTTTCATTATTCTCTCCTAATAAATTAATAAACTTCTTGTCCATTATACACTTCTATTGAAAAAAAGTCATCTAGTTTTTTATAAATTAAATATATAGTATAAAGAATACTATGATTTTATCTCTTTTCTATCGTTTTTGTATCATAATCTATTCTAACCAAAATCTCTTCTAAGCCCTTTAACAACTCAAAAGTATAATCTGTATATGTTAAAGAGCTAATAATTTTTTTTAGTTCCTCTAACTTATCATCTACAAATTGCTCATAACCCACTAAATTTATATCATTTGAAAAAGCTATTTTTACGTTTACTTTTTCTTTATGGTTCTTCTGAATAAAAATTATTATTTTCTTTTTATTGGTATTCATTACTTCAAAAATTTCATTTGATGAATTTTGACTAGTTATAACATCAACATCTACCCCAGTAGATTTTTTAATATTTACTATTTGAGAATCTAATTTTTCTTTATCTTTCAAATTATAAATATTATCATTATCTATAACTGATGAAAAACTACTATAAACGATTAAAACAAATGCAATCAATACTTTTTTCATTTTAACTACCTCACTTCAAATACATTTTTTTCATTAAAGACTATAATTTCACATTTAGATTTCAATTTTTCTGAAATTATTTCACTAAAAAAATGTTCTGCTTCATAATGGCCTATATCTAATATATTCATTCCTTTTTCAAAAGAATCTAAAGCTGTATGATATTTTACATCTCCAGTTATGAATAAGTCTGCACCTAGTCTTTCGGCTTTTTCCCAAAATTCTGCTCCACTCCCATTAACTAAGGCTACTTTTTTAATATTTTTTTCATTAGCTTTCACTAATTTTACGTAACTTACATTAAGTTTTTCTTTAATGAAATCTACATATTCATCAAGAGAAACCTCTTTTGGTAAAAAATACATTCTTCCTAATCCTGTTCCTAATTTTTCTTTATTTTCCAAAGAATATATACTGTATTTTATTTCTTTAATATTATTTTTAACTATATTTAAACATTTGTATAAGTCTATTTTAAGTTCTATTACTTCTATAGAAAAAATTTTTTCATCTATATTTTTAGTTATAAAATTAAAATTATTTTTAAATAAAATTTCTTCCAACTTCTCTTTTTCATTTATACTTATTATAAAATCAATTTTGTAAAGATTTTCTATATTTTCAGATATAACTTTTATATTTTCTCCAGCTAATTTTTTTACTAAATATAAATTTAACCCATCTTTTGCTGAATCTAAATTAGTATGTAAACTATATACATTAATTTTATTTCTCATTAATTTTAATATTTTTTTACCTAAAACATCTGAATCATTAATTTTTTTTATTCCACCAAAAATAGCAGGATGATGACTTATTATTAAGTTACATCCCTTAGAAATTGCATTATTTATTACACTTTCAGTTACATCTAATGATATTTGTATTTTATTAATTTCATCATTTTTATCCCCAATTATAAGTCCACTATTATCCCATTTTTCTTGTAAATCTAATGGGAAATTCTGTTCTAAAATGTTTATTATCTCTGCTAATTTCAATATTCCATCCACATCCTTTCTCCTACATATCTTAACTTCCCTAAAGCTCTCTCTTTCAAAACCCTTACTCTTTCTGCTGAAATATTTAATTCTTTACCTATCTCTTTAAATGTATGTCTTTCATTTTCAGTAAGACCATAATACATCTCTAATATTTTTTTCTCTCTTGCATTTAACTTATTTAATAAAGTGGAAACCCTTGTTTTTTGATGCAATTCATTTATAGCTGAATCAATTTCATTTATAGTAGAATAATCTTTAATATCCAATTCTTCATCGTCATCTTTAGATTCACCATATTTTAAATTCATCATATTCATATCAACAGCTTTTTTTACCCTAACAATATCTTCTTCTGATATCTCTAATGCCTTTGACACTTCTTTTAAAGAAGGTTTTTTCCCTTCCTTTTCTAGAATACTTTCCTCATAAATTTTTATTTTTTTATTCATCAAATAAATGTAATTTGGAATTTTTATCATATTTACTTTCTTTTTTAAAGCATCTATTATTTCTTTTTTTATCCACCATGTTGCATATGTCGAAAATTTATATCCTTTACTTATATCAAATTTATCAATGGCTATAATAAGTCCAATAGTTCCTTCTTGTATTAAATCTAAATAATAAATCCCTGATTTACAATAATGAAGTGCAATTTTTGCCACTAATCTCAAATTTGACATTACAATTTGTTCTTTTGCTTCTTTGTCTCCATTTTTTGCTTTTTCTATCCATAAAATTTCATCCTGTTTATTTAGCAAAGAATAACCAGATATGTCATGGAAATATTGATTGATTATATCTTCAGTGTAATAATTTTCAAATTTTTCATCATTATCAATTTCAATATTATCCTCATCATGAGCTATAACTATATCTTGTTCTATTGCACCTTCTACCAATTCCTCATAATAATCATCATCTAATTCTAATTCTTCCATTATATTCTCAAATTTTTTTTGTGGTATTTTCTTTTTATCTATAATTTCATCTAGTTCTTCTTTGGTTATAACATTCAATATTTTTTTCATTATTAAATTTCCTCCTTAAAAACTTAAATTCCAACTTTTTTAAGCACTAAAAAACACTTCTGCTTCTTTAAACAAATTTATTTTGATTTTATTAATAAATAAAATCAAAATAAAACTTAGTTATGAATACATTTTCAAGATAAATATAGAAATTCCTTTGAAAAAATTATTTTATTATTCCAAAATATACAAAAAATAAAAAAATCCTACATAATGTAAGATAAATTGGTAGGGCGTAGGGGAATCGAACCCCTGTTGCCAGGATGAAAACCTGGAGTCCTAACCATTAAACGAACGCCCCAAACTATGGTGCCGCTTATCGGAGTCGAACCAATCACCTACTGATTACAAGTCAGTTGCTCTACCAGATGAGCTAAAGCGGCATATTTTTTTCTCAAGACAAGTAAGATTTTACCATATTTAACAGAAATTGTCAATATTTTTTTCATAATTTTATCAATTTCATTATATTTTTTAGTTACAAAAAAACTAAGTAATATAAAACTTATTGAATTAAAATTCGAAAATCTTAGACGTCTATCTTACTATCTCCCTTAGCTTTATATAAAACAGTCTAAGAATTAAATCCAACCAATAAGAAATTATATTAAAAAGTTCATTTCCAATTTAAAATATAAGAAATCTCCTAATTTTTTATCAAATATAAAAAGCTGTCCATTCGGACAGCTTATAAAAACTAAAAATTTTTAAAATCTTCTAATTTTTTTCTTCTACTTGGATGACGTAATTTTCTAAGAGCTTTAACCTCTATTTGTCTTATTCTTTCTCTAGTAACCTTAAATATTTTCCCCACTTCTTCAAGGGTTCTTGGACATCCATCATCTAATCCATATCTAAATCTTAATACTTTTTCTTCTCTTTCAGATAAAGTTTTTAAAACTTCACTTAATTGTTCTTTTAATAAGTTTCTATTTGCTTGTTCATATGGACTTAATATTTTATCATCCATTACAAAATCTCCTAATTCACTATCTTCTTCACTTCCTACTGGAGTTTCAAGCGAAATTGGGTCTTGGTTCATTTCCATTATAGCTTTAATCTTTTCAACTTCCATTTCAAGACGTTTAGCCAATACTTCTGGAGTAGGCTCTTTTCCTGTTTCTTGCAAATAAACTCTACTTTCTTTCTTTATTTTATTAATTGTTTCTATCATATGAACAGGTATTCTTATTGTTCTTCCTTGATCTGCGATAGCTCTTGTTATTGCTTGCCTAATCCACCAAGTTGCATAAGTAGAAAATTTAAATCCTTTTTGATATTCAAATTTTTCAACAGCTTTCATTAATCCCATATTGCCTTCTTGTATCAAATCTAAAAGTTTTAATCCTCTATTTGTATGTTTTTTAGCAATACTTACAACTAGTCTTAAATTTGCTTCAACTAATTGTTGTTTAGCAAATTCATCTCCTTCTGCTGCTTTTTTAGAAATTTCAAATTCTTCTTCATAAGATAATAGAGGAACTTGTCCTATTTCTCTTAAATACATTTTTATTGGTTCATCAACATCTGTTCCTGACGCCATAGAAAAAAGATTTTCTGTAACTAATTCGTCTTCTGAAACTACTTCAATTGAGCTAGGATCAAAAATATCATCTGGGTCTGACACTTCGTTTGTAAAGTCCTCAAACTCCTCATCTATTACTTCATCCTCCGCTGAATCCTCTTGAGGTTCTCTTTTTTCAACAACTTTTATTCCTTGCTTTTTCATTTCCTCAATCATTTCGGAAACCTTATCACTAGGAAAATCTTCAGGAAGCTCGTCATTAATTTCGCTATAAGTTATAATGCCTGTACTCATAGCTTTTTTGACAAGATTTAGCACTTGCTCATTTTTAATAAACTCTTTCATTTGCTTCCTCCTTAACCAAATTTTTAAAATCTATATATAAATTTTTTACAAACTCATTTTCATTTTTTAATTTTTCTAACATTAACTTAAGCTTATAATGAAACATTGGGTTTTTCACTTCTTTTGCATAATTCATTGAATTTTCTATTTCTAGTCTAAACCAATCCTTAAAAAGGTGATTGTTTAATTCTTCTTTTTTTCTTTCCTCTAAAGTCATTGAACTAGTTAAATATATAAGTACTAATTCTTTTTCATCTTCATCTAATGACGAATTCTCCATTATACTTGTGGCATAATTATGACTCTTAAGCATACTTTCATCTTTTAAAATTTTAATTATTTTCTTTACAAAAGAACTTTCAATATCTTTTTCTGCAAAAAAATCTAGAAATTCTTTCGAAACAAGACTAAGCTTCAAGCTTTCCTCTTCTAAAGAGTTTATTTGAAAATTATTAGATTTCTTTTCAAAAATAACTATTTTATTCTCATCAAAAGAATTATATTTATTTTTTTCTTTTTTATTATTTTCAATTAATTCTTTTTCTAAAAAACTTTTATCTATATCTAAGTTTCCTGCCAATTTCCCTAAATACAAAGCTTTTTCAATATCTTTTTCTAATACACTAAAAAATGGTTTAAAAGCTAAAACAAAATTTTGTTTTCCTATTAAATTTGATAAATCATACTCTCTTGAATAATACTCAAGTAAGAAATCAAATATTTCCTTAGATTCTTTTACTCTTTCTAGAAATTTATCTTTTCCAAATTTATTCAAATATTCATCAGGATCTTTTGCATCTTCAAAATGTATAACCCTAATATTAAAACCATGTTCTTTTAGTATTAAACCTGTTCTTTCAACTGCTTTTTGTCCAGCATCATCCATATCATAAGCTATAATTACATTGGAACTATATCTTTTTAAAAGTTCTCCTTGCTCTGAAGTAAAAGCAGTCCCCAAAGACGCTATTGCTGTATCAAACCCAAAACTATGAGCTTTTAATACATCCATATACCCTTCCATCAAAATAGAATAATTTTTTTTCCGTATAAAAGTTCCTTTTTCTTTAAATCCATATAGATTTTTTCTTTTATTAAATAAAACTGTATCAGATGAATTAAGATATTTAGCAATATCTTTTCTATCTTCTAATGTCCTTCCTCCAAAAGCAATAGTTTTACCGCTTGCATTAGTTATTGGAAACATTATTCTGTTTCTAAAAGTATCGTAATAACCTTTATCTCCTTTTTTTATTAAACCTACATTTAACAAATCTTCAAGAGTATAACCCTTTTGAGTAAAATCATTTAAAAGTTTATCCCATGAATTATAAGAGAATCCAATATAGTTTTCTTTAATAAACTGTGCTGTTAATCCTCTATTACTTAAATATTCAAAAGCCTCTTTACCTTGGTTATCAAAAATATTATTAGAAAAATAATCCCTTGCTTCTTCCATTAATTTATAAAGCTTTTCAAATTCTTTTTCTTCTTGATTATTGTTTTTTTTATCATAATGTATGTCAATATTATATTTTTTAGAAAGTTCCACACAAGCCTCAGTAAATCCTATTTTGTGATACTGTGAGTAAAAAGAAATTGGATTTCCACCTGCACCACAAGAGAAGCATTTTGCTATGTTTTTTTGAGGACTAACAGTAAAAGATGGACTTGTATCACTATGAAATGGGCATAATCCTTTATAATTAGCACCACTTTTTTTAAGCTCAACAACTTCGCTTACAACATCAACTATTTTCAAGCTATTTAATAATTTTTCAATATCATCTTCTCTTACTTTCATTGCTACTCCAAATCAAAAATATAGTATAGACACCTATTCTACATTATATTACATTTTCGACAATTATTCAAGAAATAAACTAAAAGTATAAATATTTTTTATTGGACATACTTTAAAAATCAATCCACAATACTTATTAAATTTTTTCCATATATTTTTTTATGCCTTCACTAAAATATTCTTTACCATTTTTATCTACTATAAAAACATCTATTGTTTTGTCATTCTTTATATATTTTAATATGTCCTCCGCTTTCATCATAAAAAGTCCTGTAGAATATAAATCTGTTTTATAACTATTTTCTCCTAATACTAAAACCAAAGAGTTATAATTCGATTGTCTTCCTGTTGTAGCATCTATTAAATGGTGATATTTATTTCCTTCAAGCTCAATTATTGTTTGATAATCACCTGATACGCCTAAAGCCTTCCCATTTAAGTCAATAGTATAAAGAAGTTCCCCTATTTTCTTAGGATTTTGAATTCCTATTTTAAATGGCTTATTTTCAGGTTTTTGACCTATTGTTTCTATACTCGAAATAGCTGTTATCATAGCATTTTTCACTTTTTTACTAACTAAATAATCTTTACCTTTTTTTATTGCATATCCCTTCAAAAAAGAACCAGTATCTATTCTTTCTCCTATTTTTTTAAGTCTAACTTTATTATTCTCTATTTGAATATCTCTATAATTTACTAACTTCAATTTCTCACTAATCTCTTCTTCAGTTGGTAAAGTAGTTCGACTCAAGTCATTAAATCCCCATAAATCAAGAATAGGACCAATTGTTATATCATATTTTCCATTTGTTATTTCTGAAATTTTTATACTTTCTTCTAACATATCTTTTAAAGTATTGTCCATTTCTATAAATTGTGTAGGATTTTGATTAAGTTTATAGATTATACTCTCTTTATATCGGCTATTATATTTATTTTCAATTTCACTCATATAATTAAATGTATCTTTTACCAGATTTTCCAAATCTTTTTTATTTTTACCATAAATAACTATTTTTACACTTGTTCCAAATAAAAATTTTTCTTCTTCATACTTAACTAAACTATTTTTACTACAAGAAATTAGTCCAAATAAAAAAATTAGTAAGATTAAAATCTTACTACTTTTTTTCACTTACTATTTTTCCTTCTAAAACTTCTTTTAGAGCAACTTGGACTAAAGTTGTTTTTCCCTTCATTCTCACTAAAGGTTCTTCTCCTTTTGAAAGTTCTCTAACTCTTTTTCCTGTAACAATAGTTAACTCATATTTATTTGGAATTTTTTTTAGTACATCATCAAATAATACTTTTTCTCTCATTATAATCTTCCTTTCTTGTTAATGATATTTTTTAAATTATTTACAGCATTAATAATTTCATCATTAATAATTACTAAGTCATAAAATTTTTCATATTCAAGCTCTTTTAAGGAATTCTCTAATCTAACTTTTATAACATCTTCACTATCTGTGTTTCTATCTCTAAGCCTTTTTTCTAATTCTTGATCATTTGGTGCCTTAAAAAATATCAAAATAGCTTGGGGAAATTTTTCCTTTATTTGTTCTCCACCTTGAACATCAATTTCTAAAATAACATCTAATCCATTTTCTAATTTTGATTCTACTTCACTTTTTAAAGTTCCATAATAATTCCCATGAACATTAGCATATTCTAAAAATCCTTCTTCCGCTATCTTCTTTTCAAATTCATCAATAGACAAAAAATAATAATCTTTACCATCTACTTCACCTATTCTAGGCTTCCTGGTTGTTGCAGATATCGATAAAGGTATTTCTAATTCTTCTCTAACCAGTTTTGTAACAGTTGATTTTCCTGCTCCAGATGGCCCTGAAACAACAAATAAAATTCCTTTGTTCATAAATTACTCCTATTCAATATTCATGCTTTGCTCTCTCATCTTTTCTACCTCATTTTTTGCATCAACAATTAGCTTACTTATTTCATAGTAATTACTCTTTACTCCTGTTGTGTTTAATTCCCTAAAAATCTCTTGTAAAATAAAATCCATTTTTTTACCAACATCATTTTTTCCACTAGAAATAAGATTTTTAAAAGCTTCTACATGAGATTCAAGCCGTGATATCTCTTCTGATATATCACACCTATCAGCAAAAATTAATATTTCTTTCAATACATCTTCCTCATTAAACTTGATATCCTCTTTTATAAAGTTTAAACGCTCTAACAATTTTATTTTGTAATTTTCAACTACTAATTTGCTATTACTTTTAACTTCAACAACAAAAGAATAAAGTATATCTAATCTTTCTTTAAAATACTCTAAAAGTCTTAACCCCTCTTCTGATTTCATCAAATTTATCTTACTTATTACTTCATCTAATTTTTCAGAAATAAAAGAAGAATAAAGTTCCTCATCTAAATTTAGTTCAGATTTTTTAATTATATTTCCAGATTTTATTAAATTTTCAAGTTTATTTTCAAATTTTTGCCCAAATTCATTTTCTAAATTATTTAAAAGGTTCATATATGCTTTTGCTACATTAATATCATAAGAAAAAAGTCCTTCTACCTCTCTCTTATCTTCAAAATCTATTCTAATATCTATAGTTCCTCTATTTATTTTTTGAGAAATTTGAGATTTAATAGAATTTTCAAGAAAATTCAAAATATAAGGTATTTTTACTCTTATATTCAAATTTTTATTATTAACACTTTTCATCTCAATTGATAATTTAAAAATATCATTTTCAAAGGTGCAACTAGCATAACCTGTCATACTTCTCATGACTTCCTCCTTTAAAGGCAAAATTATTTTAAAAGTAAGGCGACTTATGCCGCCTTACCTATTTTTTTAATCTTCAACTGATTCTGTTGCTTTTTTTGGAGAAATATTTGAATAAATTCCAAATCCTGTTCCTGCAGGTATTTTCTTCCCAATAATAACATTTTCTTTTAATCCTTCTAGCTTATCTGATTTACCTTCAATAGCAGCATTAGAAAGTACTTTTGTTGTTTCTTGGAATGAAGCTGCTGAAATAAACGATTCTGTATTAACAGCTGCTTTTGTGATACCTTGAATTATTGGTGTATACTCAATAAGTCTCTTACCTTTTTCTCTTAATGCATCATTTTCTAAATCAGCAGTTCTTTTATCAATAACTTCTTCTTCTAAATATAAAGAGTCTCCTGAATTAGTAATTTTAACTTTTCTAAACATTTGTTTAACGATAACTTCTATATGTTTATCATTAACTGTAACTCCTTGATCTCTATACACTTGTTGTACTGACTCAAGAATATATTGTTCAGCTTCTACCAATCCTTTAATTGATAAAACGTCATGTGGAGAAACAACTCCATCAGTTAACTTATCTCCTGCATTTATAACCATTCCATCTGTTACAACTAAATGTTCTCCAACTGGAATTAAGTATTCTTTAATAAGTTCATTATCTTCTTCATTTTTAATTAAGATAACTCTCATACCTTTTTTCTTTTTATCAGTTATTTCAACTTTTCCAGCTATTTCAGTTACCATAGCTTTTCCTTTAGGATTTCTTGCTTCAAATAACTCTTGTACTCTTGGAAGACCTCCAGTGATATCTTTAGTTCCTTCTCCTTCTTTAAGGATTTTAGCTAAAATATCTCCTTTTCTTACTTCACTTCCTTCTTGAACCATTAAATATGATCCATAAGGAATACTGTACTCAGCAACTTTATTATTAGAATTATCAAATATAATAATTCTAGGCGAAATATCTCCAGTTTCCATAGGTTTAACTGCCATTCTTTCAGTTACTCCATATTTTATATCAAGATTTTCTTTAACATAAAGTTCTCTGTACTCTACTCTTCCATCTTTCTCTGTAATTATAGGAATATGATAAGGGTCAAACTCTACTAAAACTTCTCCATTCTTAACTGTTTGTCCTTCTTCTACAAGTAATATAGCTCCTGAAGGTATTTCAAACTCATGAGTTTTAATAATGATTTTAGCTGATTGAGAAACAACTGTTTTCTCACCTGTTTCTTCATTTTCTAAAACTCTCATTTCTTTAAATTTAACTATACCATCAATATCTGTTTTTATGTTTGTAACAGCTTTTTGAGCTGTAGCAACTCCTCCTGTATGGAAAGTTCTCATTGTAAGCTGTGTTCCTGGTTCCCCTATTGACTGAGCTGCAATAACTCCAACTGCTTCTCCAAGAAGTATTTCTTTATGATTAGCAAGATCCATTCCATAACATTTTTGACAAACTCCTTTTTCAAGAGAACATGTTAATGGTGATCTAATTTTAATTTTTTGAATATTTAGTTCTTTTATTTTTTCAATAATTTCTTCGCCAATCATTACATTTCTTTCAGCGATTACTTCACCATTATGAACTAAATCTTCAGCTAAAACTCTTCCTTCTATTCTTTCTTCTAATTTTTCAATTACTTTACCATCAACTAATAAGTCAGCAACTTCAATTCCTTGATGCGTTCCACAATCTACTTCATTAACTATAACTTCATGAGAAATATCTACAAGTCTTCTTGTTAAATATCCTGAATCGGCTGTTCTTAATGCTGTATCCGCTAGTCCTTTTCTCGCTCCATGTGATGACATAAAGAATTCTAAGATTGTTAATCCTTCACGGAAGTTCGCTTTAATTGGTATCTCAATGATTCTTCCAGAAGTATCTGCCATTAATCCCCTCATACCTCCAAGCTGTCTTATCTGAGCAATTGATCCCCTTGCTCCAGAGTTCGCCATCATGTATACTGGGTTAAATTGATCCAAGTTATCCATCATTTTCTTAGTTACATCATCAGTTGCTTTTGACCAAACAGCTACTGTTCTTCTATATCTTTCTTCATTTATAATTTTTCCATCTTTATATTCTTGTTCAATTGCTGCTACTTGATTATCTGCATCTTCTAATATCGCCTTCTTTTCTGGTGGAACTTGTAAATCTTCAATTCCTACAGTTACTCCAGCAAATGTTGCATAATGATATCCAAAGTTTTTAATATCATTTATTAACTCTGAAGTTATAGCAAATCCATAATTTTTATATAATTTACCAATTAATGATCTTAATTGATTCTTACCAAAAGTTACTCCATAATCTCTCATTGCTTCTGGTAAAATATCATTAAACATTATTCTACCTGGAGTAGTCTCAACTATTTCATCATTAATTCTAACTTTTACTATAGCATGTGTATCAAGAATTTCATTTTGATAAGCAGTTATAACTTGCTCTTTATTAGAAAATCTCTTACCTTCTCCTTTAGCACCTTCTTTATCTTTCGTCATATAATAGCATCCCATAACCATATCTTGAGATGGTACTGCTATTGGTTGTCCATTTGAAGGTGAAATTATATTATTAGGAGCAAGCATTAGAAGTTTAGCTTCCATAATTGCTTCTGGTGATAACATTAAATGAACTGCCATTTGATCTCCGTCGAAATCGGCATTGAATGCAGCACAAACTAATGGATGTAATCTGATAGCTTTCCCCTCAATAAGAACTGGCTCAAAAGCTTGAATTGATAATCTATGTAATGTTGGAGCTCTATTTAATAAAACAGGGTGATCTTGAATTACATCTTCTATTACTTCCCAAACTTTATCATTTGAATCTTCTACCAATTTCTTAGCAGACTTAATATTTTGCGCAATTCCTCTTTCAACTAACTCTCTCATTATAAATGGTTTATATAATTCTAAAGCCATTTTTTTAGGTATTCCACATTGATTCATTTTTAATGATGGTCCTACAACAATAACTGACCTAGCTGAATAGTCAACCCTTTTCCCTAGTAAGTTTTGTCTAAATCTTCCTTGTTTTCCTTTTAACATATCAGATAAAGATTTCAATTCTCTATTATTTTGAGTAACAACTGGTTTACCTCTTCTACCATTGTCAATTAAAGCATCCACTGCTTCTTGAAGCATTCTTTTTTCATTTTTTACTACTATTTCTGGTGCATTAATTTCTAATAATTTTTTAAGTCTGTTATTTCTATTAATAACTCTTCTATACAAATCATTTAAATCAGATGTTGCAAATCTTCCACCGTCTAATTGAACCATTGGTCTAAGATCTGCTGGAATTACTGGAACATCTTTTAAAATCATCCATTCAGGTTTATTATTAGAGTTTATAAAATCTCTTACTATTTTAAGCCTTTTTACAACTTTTTTTCTTTTTTGTGATGAATTTACATCTTCTAATTCAACTTCTAATTCTGCATGTAATTTTTCTAAGTCAATTTGTTCTAAAAGTTTTAATATTGCTTCTGCACCCATTAAAGCTTCTATTTTATTCCCATATTGTTGTCTTAATAATTTGCATTCTCTCTCTGTCAAAATTTTACCAACTTTTACAGTAGGTTCTGAACTTTCTGTAACTATGTATCTAGCAAAATAAAGTACAGATTCTAATTCTTTTGGAGAAATTCCAATAATTAAAGACATTTTATTTGGAGTTCCTTTAGAATACCAAATATGAGACACTGGGGCAGCTAAAGATATATGCCCCATTCTTTCTCTTCTTACTTTTGATTTAGTTACTTCTACTCCACATTTCTCACAAACTAAACCTTTATATCTCATTCTTTTATATTTACCGCAAGAACATTCCCAATCTTTAGTTGGTCCAAAGATTTTTTCACAGAATAATCCATCTGTTTCTGGATTTAATGTTCTATAGTTTATAGTTTCAGGTTTTTTTACTTCTCCATATGACCACTCTCTGATTTTTTCAGGGGAAGCCAGTTTGATTTTAATAGTATCAAAGTCTTTAATACTCATACTAATATAATCCTCCTCATAAATGAACTCGTTAAATGTGCTAACTTTATCTCAAACAATTTTTTATTCGTCAAAATCCTCATCTTCAATATCTATACCTATGTCTAATCCTATATCATAATCATCTTCATCTCTTAGGTCAGCTAATGAAAACTCAGATAATCCTTCATCTTTTAGCCCATCTAAATTTATATCTATAATTTCTCCATTTACATCAAATAATTCTATATCTAGTGCCAATGCTTGGAATTCTTTCAATAGAACTTTGAATGATTCTGGTAAATCTGGATCTGGCATTTCTTCACCTTTTACAATTGCCTCATAAGTTTTTGTTCTTCCAGTAACATCATCTGATTTTACTGTTAACATTTCTTGAAGTATTTTTGAAGCTCCATAAGCTTCTAAAGCCCAAACTTCCATTTCCCCAAGTCTTTGTCCTCCAAATTGAGCTTTTCCTCCTAGAGGTTGTTGAGTAACTAATGAATAAGGTCCAATTGCTCTGGCATGCATTTTATCTTCAACCAAATGGTGAAGTTTTAACATATACATTCTACCAACTGTTACTGGATTATCAAATGGTTCTCCAGTTCTTCCATCAATTAATTTTACTTTACCAGTTCTTGAGAAACCAGTTTGTTCTAAATAATCTTTAATTTCTTCTTCTTTAATACCATCAAATACTGGTGTTGCAATGTGCGTTCCACCATTTAGGAATCCCATAGCAAGCCCCAAATGAACTTCTAGAACCTGTCCAATATTCATACGTGAAGGTACTCCAAGTGGATTTATTACTATATCTACTGGTGTTCCATCTTCTAAGAATGGCATGTCTTCAAGTGGTAATACTCTCGATACAACCCCTTTATTCCCATGACGTCCAGACATTTTATCTCCAACAGTAATTTTTCTTTTTTCTGCTATGTAAACTTTAATTACTTTATTTACACCAGCTTTTAAATCATCACCGTTTTCTCTTGATAACTCTAAAATTTCAACAACTGTTCCTTTTGAACCATGTGGCATTTTTAATGAAGTATCTCTAACATCTCTAGCTTTTTCTCCAAATATTGCTCTTAATAGTTTTTCTTCAGCAGGTGGCTCAGTTTCTCCTTTTGGAGTTGTTTTCCCAACTAAAATATCTCCTGCTTCTAGCTCAGCACCAATTCTTACTACTCCATTAGCATCTAAGTTTTTAAGAGCTTCTTCACTTACATTAGGGATTTCTCTTGTAATTTCTTCATCTCCTAATTTTGTTGATCTAGCTTCTATCTCATATTCTTCAATATGAATTGATGTAAACACATCATCTTTTCTTAATCTTTCAGAAATTAATATGGCATCCTCGAAGTTATATCCTTCCCATGGCATGAATGTCATCAGAATATTTCTTCCTAAAGCTAAATCTCCACCTTGAGTTGCTGGTCCATCTGCTAAGATTGAACCTACTTCCACTGGTTGTCCTAATGAAACAACTGGTTTTTGATGTAAACACATAACTTGGTTTGATCTTTCAAAGTTCAATAGTCTATAAGTATGCTCTTTTTTAGTTGTAGCTTCCTCTACTACTACTTTTCTAGCGTCTACATACACAACTTTTCCTGCAACTTTAGAAACTACTACTGCTCCAGAATCTACTGCAACTTTTCTCTCCATTCCTGTTCCTATAAAAGGAGCTTCAGATTTTAATAGAGGTACTGCTTGTCTTTGCATGTTTGATCCCATAAGTGCTCTGTTGGCATCATCATGTTCTAAGAATGGTATTAATCCTGCTGACACTGAAACTACTTGTTTTGGTGATACGTCTAAATAATGAATTTTAGTTATATCAACATGAACAATCTCACTACCATATCTACAAACAGCTTCATTATTAATAAATAAACCAGCTTCTGAAATAGGTGTATCTGCTTGGGCTATAAATAAATCTTCTTCATCTTCTGCTGCTAAATATCTAATATCATCAAAATTAGGAACTCCATTATTTACTTTTACATATGGTGTTTCAATAAATCCATATTTATTAACTCTTCCATAAGTTGCTAATGAACCTATTAATCCAATGTTTGGTCCCTCTGGAGTTTCTATTGGACAAATTCTTCCATAATGTGAATCATGAACGTCCCTTACCTCAAATCCTGCTCTTTCTCTAGAAAGCCCTCCAGGTCCAAGTGCAGATATTCTTCTTTTATGCGTAAGTTCAGCTAATGGATTTGACTGATCCATAAATTGAGACAATTGTCCCGAACCAAAGAAATCTAAAATCAATGCATTTAATGGTCTTGTATTCAATAAAGATTGAGGAGTCAATGTTGTAACTTCTTGAATCGTCATTTTTTCTTTAACCATTTTTGACATTTTAGCCATTCCTGACTTAATTTGCATTAATAATAATTCTCCAACTCCTCTAACCCTTCTGTTAGATAAATTGTCTATATCATCAGTATATCCTTCTCCATTATTAAGCTTCATTACATATCTTATTGTCTTATCTACATCTGCTTTTGTTAAAGATATTTCATTTTCTTGAACATCTAATTTCAATCTTTTGTTCATTTTATATCTTCCAACTTGTGCCAAATCATATCTTTGTGGATTAAAGAACATTTGTCTTATAAGAGATCTTGCAGAATCAACAGTTACCAAATCTCCTGGTCTAAGTTTTTTAAAAACTTCCAGTACTGCTTCATCTGAATTTGTTGTAGAATCATGAACTAAAGAATTTGCTAAAACTTTATCTTCTGGTTTTACTTCCCAATAAACCAACTCTTCTATATTGTGATTAACAACATAATTTACAAACTCTTCATCAATAACTTTTGCTGTATCAAATAAAATTTCTCCTGTTTCATCGTCAACTAAAGGATCTTTTAAAAAACTTCCTTCAATGTCAGTTCTTAATTTCGAAATTAATTCTTCAACATTATTGTATTTAATTAACTTTTCTTTAACATTTAAAGATTTCACTTCTAAGAATTCATCCATAATTTCTTCATTTGAATTGTAAAATTCAACTGCTTTTAAAAACACAGATGATAAAACTTTTTTCTTTCTGTCAATTTTAACATTTAAAAAATCATTTTTATCTGTTTCAAACTCTAACCAAGTTCCTTTATAAGGAATAATTTTCCCTGTATAAAGATCTTTTCCTGTTTGAATATTAACTTCTTTATTAAATGAAACTCCTGGAGATCTATGCAATTGAGATACAACTACTCTTTCTGCTCCATTTATAATAAAACTCGCTCTTTCAGTCATTAAAGGTATTTCACCAAAATAAACTAAAGATTCTTGTATTTCATTTCCAGCTTTTTTGTTTATAAGTCTTAATTTAACTTTTAGTGCAGCTGAATAAGTTTTCCCTCTTTTTTTACACTCAAGTTCATCATTAAGTGGTGCATCATTATCGTGTAATTCATACCACATATATTCCAATTTAATGTCTCCACCATTTGAAGATTCTATTGGAAATATTTCTCTAAAAGCTTGCTCTAACCCTTGATTTTCTCTTTGATTAGGCTGTTTTTTGCTTTGTAAAAAATCTTCATAAGAACTTAACTGAAACTCCAAAAAATGAGGCATTACTCCTCTTTCTTTAATTCTTCCAAAACTTATTCTTTCGACAAGTTTTCCCATTAAAGCTCACACTCCTTACAATATTAAATAGGTATTAATTCCTAAAATAATCATACATAAAATTAAATATATAATTATCAAAAAAATTAAAAACCTTATTAGACTATAAAAGTTTCGCAAAGCGAAACATCTTTACAAGTAGAATATTCAGTTCAATATTTTATTTCCTTAAATTATGGTTAAAGGCACTTCAAATGAAGCGCCTTATTTAATTAATTATTTAACTTCTACTTTTGCTCCAGCAGCTTCTAATTCAGCTTTAACTTTATCAGCTTCATCTTTAGAAACTCCTTCTTTAACTACTTTGTTTCCAGCATCTACTAAATCTTTAGCATCTTTTAATCCTAACCCAGTTAAAGCTCTTACAACTTTAATTACGTTAATTTTAGAAGCTCCTCCATCAACTAATACTACATCGAATTCAGTTTTTTCTTCTTCTACTACTGCTGGACCTGCTGCTACTGCTACAGGTGCTGCTGCAGTTACTCCAAAGTGATCTTCTAAAGCTGTTACTAATTCTTTTAATTCTAATACTGTCATAGCCTCTAAATCAGCTATAAATTGTTCTTTATTGAATGCCATTTATTTTTTCCTCCTAAAATATTTAATTTAATTTTTTTCAATAATTACGCTTCTTTTTTATCCACAATTGCGTTTGCTGCGTAAGCAAGTTTTCTTATTGGTCCTAACATAGAGTTTAAAACCATTGATAACAATTGATCTCTTGATGGTAATTTAGCTAATGCTTCTACCTCTGCAACAGATAATTTTTTACCTTCAGCTAATCCAGCTTTAATTGCTAATTTACCTTTAACTTCTTTACTGAAATCATAAACTAGTTTTGCTGGAGCAACTGGATCATTTGATAATGCGAAAGCTGTTGTACCTTTTAAATCAGTACCAAAATCAACATCAAATCCAGCTTCTTGTAAAGCTAATTTGAATAATCTGTTTTTAGCTACGAAATAGTCAACTCCTACTTCTCTTGATTTTTTTCTTAGTGCGTCAGCTTCTACTGCTGTTAATCCTTTATAGTCACTTAAAACTACAGTTTTTGCATCTTTAAGTTTAGCTACTAACTCTGCAACTGCAACTTTTTTTGCTTCATTTGCTGCCATCCTAAAGTCACCTCCTCTTAAATAAAATACCCCTGACCCAAAGACATCAGAGGTAAAATATAAAGTTTCAGTTATATGTCAACTAAAACCTCGGTAGGTTTTTTAAGTTTTTAAAAAACCCCTACTGTCTTTGGTTTATTTATATTTAATTTTAATTAAATAACTAATTATACAGTTAATTCTTTATCTGCTAAAGCTGGATCAATTTTAATTCCAGGTCCCATAGTTAAAGAAATAGCTACAGTTTTTAAGTAAGTTCCTTTTGATGAAGAAGGTTTTAATCTTACTATTTCTGTTAAGAATGCTTTTAAATTTTCTTCGATTTTAGCTGATTCAAAGTTTACTTTCCCTACCGGAACATGAATAGAACCTAATTTATCTACTCTAAAAGCCAATTTACCTTTTTTAAATTCTGATACTGCAGATGCGATATCTGGAGTAACTGTTCCTGATTTAGGATTAGGCATTAACCCTTTAGTTCCTAATATTCTTCCTAATTTTCCTAATTTAGGCATCATGTCTGGTGTAGCTATAACTATATCAAAGTCTAACCATCCTTGAGCTATTTTTTCTATATATTCATCTCCAGCATAATCTGCTCCAGCATCTAAAGCTTTTTGAACATTTTCTCCTGAAGTTATAGCTAAAATTTTAACAGTTTTCCCAGTTCCGTGTGGTAAAACAACTGTTCCTCTCACTTGTTGATCAGCATGTCTAGGATCTACTCCCAATTTTAATGCTACTTCTACTGTTTCTATAAATTTAGCTGTTTTAGTTTTTTCGACTAACTCTACTGCTTCTTTTATTGTATATAATTTTTCTCTATCTACTAATTTAGCAATTTCTAAGTATTTTTTACCTCTTTTTTTTGCCATTTTCTAAATTTCCTCCCTTTTGTGGTAATCGGGTTAAGCCCTTCCACTAAATTTAACGATCCAACAAACTGATATTATCCTTCTACTTTTACACCCATAGATCTTGCTGATCCTTTAATCATTGACATTGCAGCTTCTACTGATGCAGCATTCAAGTCAGCCATTTTTGTTTCAGCAATTTCTCTTAACTTAGCTTCTGTCATTTTTCCAGCAACCACAGTTTTAGAGTTATTAGCACCAGATGTTATTCCAGCTGCTTTTTTTATTAAATCTGATGCAGGTGGAGTCTTTAATATAAATGAGAAACTTCTATCTTTATAAACTGAAATTTCTACTGGAATTACAAATCCCATTTTATCTTGAGTTTTTGCGTTAAATTGTTTACAGAACTCCATGATGTTTACTCCATGTTGTCCTAAAGCAGGTCCTACTGGAGGAGCTGGATTAGCTTTCCCTGCTTGCAATTGTAATTTTATCTTACCTGTTACTTCTTTTGCCATTTTTTATTTACACCTCCGTATAATATGTGGTAATAATGAATTTATCTCCCACTTGAAAGCATTATGCTTTCTTTACTCCATCAAATCCAACTTCAACTGGAGTCATTCTTCCAAACATTTCTATCATCACTTTAACTCTTTTATGTTCATAATCAATGTTAGCAACTTTACCTTCTTCATCAGCAAAACCGCCATCTAATATTTTTACAAAATCTCCAACTTCAAAATCTAAAACTATTTCTTCTTTAGCTTCATTTAAAGTTTCTTCATCAATTTTTAAACCAATCTTTTTAAATAAAGATTGTACTTCAGAGTCTTCCATTGGTGTTGGTTCAGAACCTACTCCAACAAACCCAGTTACTCCATTAGTATTCCTTATTACATACCAAGCATCACTGTCTACTCTAAATCCTATTCCATCATTAGTTTCTTCTCTTTCAACCAACATTTCAACCATTACATAACCTGGAAACAGTTTTCTAGCTATGACTTTCTTTTTCCCTCTTCTTAACTCAATAGTTTCCTCTTCTGGAACGATGATATTAAAAACTTTATCTGTAAGGTTTAGACTTTCTATTCTTTTTTCCAAATCAGTCATTACTTTTTTTTCGTAACCTGAATAAGTATGGATTATATACCATTTTTTTTCTAAGGTCTTACCTTCCATTGTTACCCTCCGATTTTACTACTAAGTGTTAATATTACTTTTGCAAACAAAGTGTCAAAAAGACCAGCATAAATTCCAATCCCTACACTAAGCAATACAACAAGAATAGTGACATTGATAGATTCCTCTTTATTAGGCCATTTAACTTTTTTGAATTCAATCTTTACTTCATTAAGCAATTCCATTAAAGCCATTTTCATCACCCTTAGTATTAAATTGGCAGGGCAGTAGGGACTCGAACCCTAAACCGACGGTTTTGGAGACCGTTACTCTACCAATTGAGC
>JAFGUR010000286.1 GCA_016938425.1 Fusobacteriaceae bacterium | reverse complement strand
TATGTGGAAAAAGAGTACTTTGAATCAATGCTAGAAAGAGAAAAAATATCCAGCACCTATTTGGACTATGGAATAGCTATACCACATTGTACAAAAGAAGGGCGAAAATTCATAAAAAATTATGGAGTTGCCGTTTTACAATATCCCTATGGGATAGACTATGGTAATGGGAAAAAAGTATATCTGCTTATTGCCATAGCAAGTCTTGAAGATAGGCATATGGAAATTTTGAATAAACTGGCAGAAATATTTGATGATGAAAAAACGGCTGAGGAGCTTTCCACAACTTCCTCTATAGATAATATATACAATTGTTTATTAAGTTTGGAGGATAAAAATGCTTAATCAAAGATGTGTTAATATTATAAAGTATTTTTCAGACCATAAGGAAAATGTGTCTTTGAAAGATTTATCTGATTATTTTGAAGTAAGTGAAAGAAGTATAAGGTACGATATAGATAATATAAATTATTTTTTGGCTAAAAAAGGACTTAGCCAAATTGAAAAAGTGGCAAAGGGTTATTTTGAACTTAGTGAAAGTTCTGAAAACTTGGATAAAATAGCCGAAATACTCAATTTAAGTTTTTATACCTTTTCAAAACATGAGAGAAAAGAATATATAAAAGCCCTTGTTTTATTTTCTACTGATGTAATAAAATTACATGAAATTGGCGAAGCTTTATCTGTTAGTTTAAGCACTGTAAAACTTGATTTGAAGGAAATAAAGATATTTCTTAATGAAAGCAAGTTAAACCTTAAGTATCTATCTAAAATTGGTTTAATTCTATCTGGTGATGAAGAAACTATAAGAAAAGCACAGCTAAAATTTATTATGGAGTATTTGGAAATTGCAAGAGATAATCTTGTAAATAAACTAAAAAAAGATGAAACTTTAGGTTACAAGTTAATTAGGAATGAATTAAAATTTTATTTTGAAGATTTTCCCATTAGGGACATAAGAATTTTCATAAAAAGAATAGAAAACGAGCTAAAAACAGTTATTTCTGATGAAGCTTACAAAGTATTGCAGTTTTATTTGATGATAGCTCTTACAAGGCTTAAAAAGAATAATTTGATAAATGAAAGAGAAGAAAATGAGAAATTTTTAAAAAGTACAGAAGAATATGCTGTTCTTTCAAAGGAACTTATACATTTTGAAGATAATTTTGAAATAAAAATTAATGAATCTGAAGTACTTCTACTAACAGAGCTTTTTTTGGGAAGTCATTCCTATAATTTC
>JAFGUR010000285.1 GCA_016938425.1 Fusobacteriaceae bacterium | reverse complement strand
TAAGAAATGAAAGTTTCCAATACTTTGATTTGTAATTAATTGTAAGTATGAAAAACTCCTTCATAGAAATGAAGGAGTAAATGTAAAATTATTTATAAAGTGGGAATTTTTCTCCTAAATAGTGAACTTCTTTTTTTACAGATTCTCTAATACTAGAATCATTAGGATTATCTAATACTCTAGCAATTAAATCAGCAACTAAGTCCATTTCAGCTTCTTTCATTCCTCTACCTGTAATTGCTGGAGTTCCAAGTCTTATTCCACTTGTAATCCAAGGCTTTTCAGGATCATTAGGAATTCCATTTTTATTACATGTGATTTCAGCTTCAACAAGTAATTGTTCTGCCACTTTACCAGTTAAATTTTTACTTCTTAAATCAACTAGCATTAAATGATTGTCTGTTCCACCACTTACAATTCTAAATCCTCTTTTTGTTAATCCTTCAGCAAGAGCTTTTGCATTTTTAACAACTTGTTTTTGATATTCTTTATACTCAGGTTGTAAAGCTTCACCAAATGCAACTGCTTTAGCAGCAATAATATGCATTAAAGGTCCTCCTTGAATACCAGGGAAAATAACTTTATCTAATTTTTTAGCGATTTCTTCATCATTAGTTAAAATTAATCCACCTCTAGGACCTCTTAAAGTTTTATGAGTTGTTGAAGTAACCACATGAGCGTACTCTAAAGGATTTTGATGTTCACCAGCAGCAACTAATCCTGCAATGTGAGCCATATCAACAAACAAATAAGCACCTATTTTATCAGCGATTTCTCTAAATTTTTTAAAATCAATAGCTCTAGGATATGCAGAAGCACCAGCAATTATCATTTTTGGCTTTTCAGCAAGAGCAATTTTTTCAATTTCATCATAATCTAATAGTTCAGTTTCTTTATTAACCCCATAAGAAACTATATTATATAAAGTACCAGAAAAATTTATATTAAGACCATGAGTTAAATGTCCCCCAGCATCTAAAGCCATTCCCATAACTTTATCCCCAGCATTTACTAATGCCATATAAACAGCCATATTAGCTTGAGAACCTGAATGAGCTTGAACATTTGCATAAGTAGCTCCAAATATTTTTTTAACTCTTTCAATTGCTAATGTTTCCACTTCATCAACAAATTGACATCCACCATAATATCTTTTTCCAGAATACCCTTCTGCATATTTGTTAGTTAAAACACTTCCTGCAGCTTCCATAACAGCTTTTGAGACGAAGTTTTCTGAAGCAATTAGTTCAATTCCGTACTCTTGTCTGTCTTCTTCTTTTTTAATAATATCCCAAACTGCTTTATCTTTTTCTTGTAGCATTAGACCCCTCCAATTTATTTTCGTATTCACGATAACCATTTAAATAAAATGGCTCGGACTACTTAATTTTTATATTAATACCTTTTTAAGGCATAGATATTTATTTTTTTGAATAAAGTATTCTAATCTCTCCAGGGAGTAATAGCTTCTCATAGATTTTCTCATCAATAATCTCTTGATTTTCAGGTGATATGTCCTTAATATCAGAAGATTCAAGCACATAGAAAATATCGTTTAATAAAACTTTTTCATTGCTATAAAAATTTAAATTAGCTATAACTATGGCAAATTCATTTCGTTCTTTATTCATTTTTTTAAAAGCAAAAATTTTATCATTAGATTGACTTAAATAATATATATCATTTTCTTCAGAAAATAATTTATAGTAACACTTAATATTATTAATTTTTTTGATATAATCAGAAATATTAAATTCTTCTTCTTCAAAATCAAAATCATATAAACTCATATCATTTAATTTTTTTTGACTTCCTGTTTCAAAACCTATCGGGATAAGAACGCCCTTATTTATTAATGCAGAAACACCATAGAACATTTTTTGTGCATTAATATTTCCATCATAAATTTTTGCAATTCTTTCTGTATCATAGCTTTCAGGGAAAGAAATAAGATTAACATTATCTTTTAATTTATAGTGTTGTTCAAAAAACCAAGGTGATTTAAAATCCCACCATTTAAAAGAAGTAAATAAATAATCTACTCCAATTCTAGATAAGTCTAACATATCACTAAAACTTGCTCCTAAATTATCACCAATAAATTTCATATGAGGATACTCTAATTTAATTGAAGAAATTAGTGATTTTAAAGGTTCTTGTGGCAAATAAAAAGCTGAATGAATTTTGATGTAATCTACACCTAAATTGATAAAATTTTTAGTAATACTGTGCCAATAGGACCAAAGATTAGTTTTAATACTATCTTTGTCAGTGTGATTATTTAATTCAAGAAGGTCTCCCCATTCAATCCATTTATTTTCAGTTTTTATTGAATATTTTTTTAAAGCTCCATTATTATTAATATACCATTCAGGATGTTCAGTTAATAAATCAGAATCAATGGAAGTGTGAGTAAAAATTAATTCATATATAACCTTTAGTCCTTTTTCATGGCATTGGTCTACAAAATTTTTAAATTCTTTATCTCCATCAAAAGAACTTAAAAAATCTTGAGAAAATTTTAGAAAGTTTTTTGGTGCATATAAATTTTTATTATACCCCATTTCAAAAATAGGATTAATATATATAGTATCAAATCCTAAATCTTTAATATAATCAATTTTTTCATGCCAAGAAGATATTTTCCCAGCAATCAATGGATAGAGATTATAAATTTTCACTAGAGACACACCTACCTTCTAATGCACATGAATTTTATCATAGATAAGATATTATGGCAATAATTTAGAGCAATAAAGAATTAATTAACAATTAGTCTAAGCAAAACAGCAATGCAAAGTGGACTTATCTTGTGTAGAATAGAGCTTTTTATTTTATTATGTTAAAAAAATAACGAATTTTGAATATTAATTGTTTACTGAAAAAATACCAAAATCTAACAACATACATCTACAATATACAAACATAATTGATAAAATCCTTCACAAAAGTGACAATTATAAAATTTTTAGTAACTACTTAGGCATCTAAAAAACTTGAAATATCAATCTTTTATATGTGCATTCAGCGCGAGGAAGATGGGACTTTGCGGGACGTAATCCTGCACCCACGGCAGGAATAATCCTCGCCACTGCTCCAAAAAATTGATTTTACTCTGTTTGGTTATACCTGAGTAGTTACATTTTTAATTCTTCATTTATTATTTTTCTTAGTTCAGATAAAATTTCTGATTCTTCTACCTTTTTTACAATTTCACCTTTTTTAAAAATAACAGCATATCCTTTTCCACCAGCAATTCCAAAATCAGCTTCTTTTGCTTCACCAGGGCCATTTACTACACAACCCATTACAGCAATTTTAATGTTATTTTTTAAATGTGAAAATTCAGCTTCCACTTCATTAGCAAGACCAATTAAATCAATTTCAGTTCTTCCACATGTTGGACAAGAGATAAATTCAGGTCCTTCTTTTCTAATGTCTAATACTTTTAAAATTTCTTTAGCAACTTTTATTTCTTCAACGGGGTTAGCAGTTAAACTAACCCTAATTGTATCTCCAATATCATCTAAAAGAAGACTACCGATACCAATGCTTGATTTTATAGTACCACTAAAAGTTGTTCCTGCTTCTGTAACTCCTAAATGTAAAGGATAATTTATTTTTTCTGAAATAATTTTATAAGCTTTGGTCATTGTTTTAACATTACTAGCTTTTATAGAAACAATAATATCTGTAAAATCAAATTTTTCTAATAAAGAAATATGATACATAGCACTTTCTACAAGAGCTTCAGATGTAGGATGACCGTATTTAGCTAAAATACTTTTTTCTAAAGAACCACCATTAACTCCAATTCTTATGGGAACACCGTGTTCTTTAGCTTTTTTAACAACAGCTTCTACCTTAGAGTCATCACCAATATTTCCCGGATTTATACGCAATTTATCAATTCCATTTTCAATAGCTTCAATTGCCAGTCTATAATCAAAATGAATGTCAGCTACTAAAGGAATATGAATTTGTTCTTTAATAGCTTTAATAGCTTTTGCAGCATCCATATCATTTACAGTTACACGAACAAGTTGACATCCAGCTTTTTCTAGTTCTAAAATTTGGTTAATAGTGGCTAAAACATCACTAGTCTTTGTATTAGTCATAGATTGGATAACAACATCAGAGCTTCCTCCAATTGAAAGGTTTCCAACATTAATTTTTTTTGTATTTATTCCCACAACATATCTCCTTAAAAATACCTTTAATTTTCCTATATTATATTACAACTAAAATAGAAGTACAAGGAATTTTTAGGAAAATAAAAATTAAAAAAACTATTTTATTAATTAACAAGAAAAATTCTAAAAATACTATTGAAAAAATCAAATAAATAAACTAATATTTAGTGTTGATTGGAGGAAATTTTTATGACTAATTTTCAAATTAAATTACTAGCAATGTTATTTATGGTTTTAGACCATGTGGGATATATACTTTTTCCAGAGATTGAGTGGTTTAGAATTGTGGGAAGATTAAGTTTCCCATTATTTGCTTTTTTATTAACATTAGGGTATGAGTATACTAAGGATTTTAAAAAATATATTACTAAAATCTTAATTTTTGCTATAATAATACAAATACCTTTCTATTTGGTAACTAAAATTACAATGTTAAATATATTTTTTACTTTATTTTTAGGATTAGTGATACTTTATATAGAAGATAAAGAAAAAAATATTAGAGGTAAATTATTAATTGTATTTTTGTTTGTTTTAGGGCAGTTAATAAATGTAGATTATGGAGCTTATGGTTTAATACAGATTTATCTATTAAGAAAATTTAGAAATAATAAAAAACTTTTATTCTTTTCTTATTTAGTGATAAATGTTGTAGCATATTTATATATTTGGGAAACTCAAATGTATACAATGCTAACATTACCTATAATTTGGGCTTATAATGGAAAAGTAGGATATAAATCAAAATTTACTAAAGAATTTTTCTATTATTTTTATCCAAGCCATATTGCAATTATTTTTTTAATACAACAGATATTTAAATTTTAGTTATCAATATTTACTTACATTGACAAAGGGTAAAATAAAATATATAATTTTAAAGCACAGGTGAGATTATGAATACTAATAATGGGCATAGAAGTAGACTTAAAGAGAAATATCTTAAAGGTGGATTAGATGGTTTTTTAGATTATGAAATTTTAGAGCTGTTTTTAACATATGCCAGTCCTAGAAAGGATTGTAAGGCTAAAGCAAAGGCATTAATTGATAAATTTGGTTCTATTGAAGGAGTTTTTAATGCACCTAAAGAAAAAGTTTTAGAGGTAGAAGATATGGGGGAGTCCTCATATGTCTTAATGAAACTTTTTAAAGATATCCAAAAATACATTTTTAAAGAAGATAGATTAATGGGGAAAAAAATTTCTTCAACAAAGGAACTTATAGAATATTTGAATTATGAAATGTCTAATTTAGAAGTAGAAGTGTTTAAAATTATTTTTTTAAATACTCAAAATGTTCTTATTAATGAAAAGACAATATTTGTTGGAACCATTGATAAAAGTTACATATATCCTAGAGAGCTTTTGAAAGAGATATTTGAGCATAATGCAAAATCAGTGATATTCGTTCATAATCATCCTTCTGGGAATTTAAACCCATCTAAGGCAGATATAAGTTTTACAAATTCAATGAGAAGTATTTTTAAAGAGTTAGAAATAAATATACTTGACCATATAATTATTGGGAAAGGTGGATATTTTAGCTTTTTAGAAGAGAATTTAATTTAGGAGGATTTATGACATATAAAGTTGTCGGAGTAATATTTGAAATAACAAAAAAAAGATATTACTTTGAAGTTAAAGATAATTATCCATATAAAAAAGGGGATAAGGTGCTTGTAGATACAATAAGAGGTCAAGAACTAGGAGTTGTATATGGAGACCCACAAATTTTGGATGAAAAGGTTTTAGTTTTACCTTTGAAACCAGTAATAAAATTGGCAAGTGAGACAGAGTATAACCATTATTTAGAGTTAAGAGAAATGGCTGATAAGGCTTATGAACAATGTAAACAAAAAATATTTGAACATGAATTACCTATGAAACTAGTAGCAGCAGAGTACACATATGATAGAAGTAAATTGATATTTTATTTTACTGCTGAAGGAAGAATAGATTTTAGAAAATTAGTAAAAGATTTAGCAGCAATATTTAGACTGAGAATTGAACTTAGACAAATAGGTGTTAGAGATGAAGCTAGGATTTTAGGAACTATTGGAGTCTGTGGATTAGAACTTTGTTGCCGTTCATTTATAAATAAATTTGATTCTGTGTCTATTAAAATGGCAAGGGATCAAGGTTTAGTAATTAATCCAAGTAAAATAAGTGGAGCTTGTGGAAGACTTTTATGTTGTATTAAATACGAGTATTCTCAATACAATGAAGCAATTAAAAAATTCCCAGCACAAGGTCAATCAGTTGAAACACCTATGGGGAAAGGTCATGTAATAAATATTTCTCCTTTAAATAACTTTGTGCAAGTTGATATTCAAGAAAAAGGGATAAATAGATTTGAACTTTCAGAAATTACTTTTGATAAGAAAGAAGCTCAAAGATTACATAATCAATTAGGTGAAATTGATAAAGAAATCAAGAAATTAGAACAAATAGATTCGGTAGAATAAAAATGATAAAAGATGATGAAACACTAGAAAAATTAGATTCGGTAAATTGTATGATAATACAAAAAAAGAAAGGTTTTAGGTTTACTGTTGATTCAATTTTACTGGTAAATTTTTTAAAAATAAAAAAAGCAAAAAAACTTTTAGACATAGGGACAGGGACAGCTATAATGCCCCTGTTGTTGTGTAGAAAAGAAAGTATAGATAAAATTTTTGCTGTAGAAATTGATGAAACAATTGCAAGTATGGCTAAACAAACAGTAGAAATTAATGGATTAGAAGATAAAATAACGGTTTATAATGAAAACATTAAAGCTTTTAATAAGGAAAATGAATTTGAAGTAATTATTTCAAATCCACCATATATGAGATTAAATGAAGGTAAAATAAGTTTAGATGATTATCGAGCAGGAGCTAGGCATGAAATAAACTTGAATTTACATGAATTTTTAGATAATGGTAAAAGGCTTTTAAAAAATCATGGAAGTTTTAACATAGTTTATAAAACTAATAGATTTTTGGAGCTAATTGAAGAGGCAAATAAAAGAAATTTATATGCAAAAAGAATAAGATTTGTTTACCCAAAACCTAATAGTGTATCGGATTTATTTATGATTGAACTGGTTAAGGGTAAAAAGCATAACTGTAAAATTGAAGAGCCATTATATATTTATGATGAAAATAATAATTATACAGTTGAATTATTAACATATTATGGTATAACTTAAAGTGGAAATTTCCACTTTTTTTAATTTATATAATTAAAAATTTAGAAAATTAGCTAGTTGCAAAACTAAAAAAATATATGTATACAGCTAAAAATAATACAAATAAGATTTTTATTGGTTTTAATGAGACTTAGACTTTTAAGTCTTTAGTCGAATTATGGAGTGGCGAGGATACTTCCTTGCCGTGGGTTCGGGCTCCGCCCCGACTGACCCTCTCTTTCCCCACCAAAGGTGGGGGGATTACATAAAAAACGTAGTTTTTTATGTAAGTAAAATAAAGGTATTGGAGTTTTGCAACAAACTAAAAAATTTAGAAAATAAAATGGGGGGCTAAAATGTTTGAAGATTATGAAGAAATTGATGCATATGGAGAAAGAAAGTTTGATAGGAAAGAATTTTCTGAGGTCGAAGAGTTAGTTGGAAATTACTTGGAAAGAGCAAAGTTTTTAAAATTTATTTATATTGTAACCTTTTTGTTAGGAGCATTTATTCCTATAATTGCAATTATACTTATATTTTTCTTAGAAATTATTATTTTTGGAAATGAAAGGGTTTTAAAGAAAAAGGTAGAAGAGTATTTTGATAAATTTTATAGAAAAGAGCTTCAAGAATTTAAGAATTCAGAGAACTTAGAAAAAAATAATCATAAGTTGTATAAAGATTTTTTTGGTAATAAAATTTTTAAAGGGAATAAGAAAGAAAAAGATTTTTTCAATTTTGAATATTTAGATTTAGAAAAAAAATTAATGTTAGGAAAAATTTTATTAGTTGGAACAGCAATTTTAGGAAAAATTCTGTTCAATTTTTTAACAAGATTTTAGGAGGATAATATGTTTAATTTAAAATCAAAATTTTCTCCAATGGGAGATCAGCCAGAGGCTATAAAAAGACTTTCTCAAGGAATTGTTGAAGGTCAAAAAAATCAAATATTATTAGGAGTAACAGGAAGTGGAAAAACATTTACAATAGCAAATGTAATTAAAGAGACAGGAAGACCAGCCCTTATTCTTGCTCCAAATAAGACTTTAGCAGCACAACTTTATGGGGAGTATAAGAAATTTTTCCCAGATAATGCAGTAGAATATTTTGTTTCATATTATGATTATTATCAGCCAGAGGCATATATTCCAACAACAGATACTTACATTGAAAAGGATTCATCTATAAATGATGAAATTGATAAATTACGTCATGCAGCTACGGCGGCTCTTATGACAAGAAATGATGTAATTATAGTTGCATCTGTTTCTGCAATATATGGTTTGGGGTCTCCTGAAGTGTATAGAAAAATAACTCTTAATGTTGACTTAAAAACGGGAATAGACAGAATGGAAATGATGAGAAAGCTTATTTCTATTAGATATGAAAGAAATGACATAGAGTTTGAACGTGGAAAATTTAGAGTAAAAGGTGACATTATTGATGTATATCCTTCATATATGGAAACTGCTTATAGATTTGAATATTTTGGAGATGACCTTGAAGAAATATCAGAAATAAATCCACTTACTGGGCAAAAAGTTAGAAGAAATATTGAAAGATTATCACTTTTACCAGCAAGTCATTATATTGCTGAAGAAGATGATATTGAAACCATATGTGAAAATATTAAGAGAGACATGGAGGAAAGGGTAGAAGAATTTAACAAGAAAAATCTTTTATTAGAAGCTCAAAGAATTAAGCAAAGAACAGAATATGATTTAGAAATGATTAAGGAAATAGGATATTGTAAAGGGATTGAAAATTATAGTAGATATTTAACTGGGAAAAAAGAGGGAGATACACCTTTTACATTACTTGATTATTTCCCAAGTGATTACTTAACTTTTATAGATGAGTCGCATATTACAGTTTCTCAAATAGGAGGAATGTATAATGGAGATAGGAGCAGAAAAACAACTCTTGTTGAAAATGGGTTTAGATTACCTTCTGCTCTTGATAATAGGCCTCTTAGGTTTGATGAGTTTTTAGGGAAATCAAATCAACTTATTTATGTATCAGCTACTCCGGGAGATTATGAAGTTGAAAGAACAGGGCCTTATATTGCAGAACAACTAGTTAGACCAACAGGAATTGTAGAGCCTGAAATATTTATAAAACCAACAGATAATCAAGTTGATGACTTGTTAGAGGAAATTAGAAAAAGAGTAGAAATAGGAGAAAGAGTTTTAGTTACAGCCCTTACTAAAAAAATGTCAGAAGAATTGACAGATTATTATTTAGATTTTGGAATAAGAGTGAAATATATGCATAGTGACATTGATACCCTTGAAAGAACAGAAATAATTCGTGGACTTCGTAAAGGTGAATTTGATGTGTTAGTTGGAATTAACCTTTTAAGAGAAGGATTAGACATACCAGAAGTGTCTCTTGTGGCTATTTTAGAAGCAGATAAGGAAGGGTTCCTTAGAAGTAGACGTTCTCTTATTCAAACAATGGGAAGGGCAGCTAGAAATATAAATGGTCAAGTTATTTTATATGCTAATAAGATGACAAAGTCAATGAATGAAGCTATTTCAGAAGTAAAACGTAGAAAAGAAAAACAACTTAAATATAATGAAGAAAATGGAATTGACCCTAAAAATATTGTTAGAGAAATTTCAGAAGAAGTTCTTAACTTTGATTATGGTCTTGACCTAGAAGAGAAAGAAAGTGGACTTAAAAAAGTTTATAAAAGTAAAGAAGAGATTGAAAAAGAAATTAAAGCTCTTGAAAAAGAAATTAAAAAATTGTCTAAAGAACTTGATTTTGAAAAAGCCATCGAAAAACGTGATGAGATGAAAAGACTTAAACAGGTGTTGTTGGAAGTCTAAAGGGCAATTAGGAATTAGTAGTTAGGAATTGTGGGGTAGGGGTATATTGCATGTGCCCAAATAAATTAAACAACAAATGGGAGAACATGAGAAAAGATGGAAAAAATTGAGAGAATAGAGAATGCTTTGATGATGGCATTTGGAGCAGCAATAGGAGTATTTATATTAATTATAGTTGGAGCGGTAATAATAGGTGTAATTGGCTTAAAAATAGGAAAATTAATTTCAAAAGATGAGAAAAATGGTTGGGTATATAAAATTTTTATTGGGATAATAATGATTTTATTTATTGTTTTATTTAAATTAAAAGATAGTGGATTAAAAGAAATAGTTGATAGGAATAATCTACTATTTATAATTTTTATAATTGGGTCAGCAATAGTTGGATATATAAAATATAAAAAAAGTAAAGATAGCAATGAACCTGTAGAATTAGAAAAAATAAAAGTTAAGTATAAATTGTCAAATATAGTTACCTTAGATAGAAAGCAAAATAATTTATTTGAAAAAGAGGTAGAAGATAGTAAGGAAATAGTGCAAGGTGTTAAGCGAAAAAAAATTAACTGGAAGAAAACATCTGTTATTGGAATTTTTATTATTACTATACTTTCTTGTTTTTTTATTGATTATTTTAAAGTATTAAAAATAGCACTAATAATGTTAATTATTTGGAGAATAGTATTTGCATTTATTGATGAAGTACATGGATTTTTTGTTGGGGGAAATTCATTGAAAGAATGTAGTAAAAATT
>JAFGUR010000284.1 GCA_016938425.1 Fusobacteriaceae bacterium | reverse complement strand
TGCATAGTTTATATAAACAAAATATGTTGTCAACTTAAAAAATTAATTTTTGGCAGACACCCAAGTTTTTAAGAATTCGTACACTTCATTAACTTATAAACATCAGTATACTTATAATATTAAAATTATGATTTTGTAGAAATAAAAAAGCCTAAAATAATATTAGGCTTTCCATGACTATTTATTTAACTTCTATTTTTTTTATTCCCCAAATTTCATCTGCATATTCTTTTATAGTTCTATCAGAACTAAATTTTCCTGAATTTGCAATGTTTAACCAAGCTTTTTTAGCCCATCCATATTTATCTCTATAAGCTAAGTCTACTTTCTTTTGAGTTTCTCTATATCCTTCAAAGTCTTTTAATATATAATATTCATCTGGTCTATTTCCATCAATTCCATATACCAAAGAATTGTAAATTTCAGCAAACATATTATGATCACTACTAAATGTTCCATCAATTAATGAATTCATTACTTTTTCTAATCCTTCTGTTTTTTTCATTGTATCCCATGGATTATATCCACCATTTACATTATAGTTATGGACTTCTTCTGCAGTTAACCCAAAAATAAAATTATTTTCTTCTCCAGCTTCTTCTACTATCTCAACATTTGCTCCATCAAGAGTTCCAATTGTAGGTGCTCCATTAAGCATAAATTTCATATTTCCTGTTCCAGAAGCTTCTTTACCTGCTGTAGAAATTTGCTCTGATAAATTTGATGCTGGAAATATTTTTTCAGCAAGAGTTACTCTATAATTTGATAAGAATACTACTTTAATTTTACCATTTATAGATTTATCATTATTAACTACTTCTCCAACGGCATTTATTAATTTTATTACGTTCTTTGCTCTCCTATAACCAGAAGCAGATTTCGCTCCAAAAATGAATGTTCTTGGTACCACATCTAAATTTGGATTTGATTTAACTTTAAAATATAAATCAATTACATGCAAAATATTTAAAAGTTGTCTTTTGTATTCATGCAAACGCTTAATTTGAACATCAAAAATAGAATTTTCATCTATATCAACATTATTATGCTCTTTTATATATTTCACCAGTTTTTTCTTAGCATTTAATTTTGTCTCTATAAACTTATCAATTATCTCTTTATCTTCTGCAAATTTTTCTAGCTCTTTCAATTTTGATAAATCTGTTATCCAATTCATTCCAATTAAATCTGTTATCAATTTTGATAAATCAGGATTTGCTTTAAGAAGCCATCTTCTTTGAGTTACTCCATTAGTTTTATTTAAGAATTTATGAGGATACATTTCATACCAATTTTTTAACTCTTGTTTTTTTAATATTTCTGTATGCAAAGCCGCAACCCCATTTATTCTCGCAGAACCATAAATTGCAAGCCAAGCCATTCTTATTACTCCATGTCCAATTATTGACATTTTATTATGTTTTTCCCAATCCCCAGGGAATGCCATTCTCACATCAATCATAAATCTTCTATTTATCTCTTCAATAATTTGATATACTCTTGGAAGTAATCCTTGGAAAATATCTATCGGCCATTTTTCAAGAGCTTCAGATAGTATGGTATGATTTGTATAATTACAAGTTTTTGTCACTATTCCCCATGCTTCATCCCATTCTAATTTTTCCCAATCCATAAGTATTCTCATCAATTCAGGAATAGCAACAACTGGATGGGTATCATTAAGTTGTATTGCAATCTTTTCAGGAAAAATCTTAAAATTATCTCCATGTTTTGCTTTAAATTTTCTAACTAAATCTTGAAGTGAAGCCGAAACAAAAAAATATTGTTGTCTTAATCTTAGTTCTTTTCCACTTGGCCCACTGTCATTTGGATAAAGAACTCTTGATATATCTTCTGCCTTTGTTATATCTTTTACAGCTGTTGTATAATGTTGGTCATTAAACATCTGTAAGTTAAATCCATCTGGTGACTCTGCTTGCCACAATCTTAAAGTATTTACAGTTCTATTTCCATAACCTATTACAGGCATATCAAATGGAACAGCTGTTACAAGTTCAGCATCTACTCTTTTAAAATGTTCTCTTCCTTCATCATCTTTTTCAACTATTATTCTTCCCCCAAATTTTACGACAACTGCCTCACTTCTTCTTTCTATTTGCCAAGGATCTCCATTTTCTAACCATTTATCTGGAACTTCTACTTGAAATCCATTCTCTATATTTTGCTTAAACATTCCATATTTATATCTTATCCCATAACCATGTCCTGGTAATTCTAAAGTTGCTAAAGAATCTAAAAAGCATGCTGCTAATCTTCCTAAACCACCATTTCCAAGCCCTGCATCTTCCTCTTGGTCTTCAATACAATTAATATCTATTTTCATTTCTTCAAGTATTTCTCTTACCTCATCATAAATTGTTAAATTAACTAAATTATTTGAAAAGGCACGCCCCATTAAAAATTCTGCAGATAAATAATATGCCTGTTTAATGTCTTCATTATCATAAGTCTTTTTCGTTTCTCTCCAGTCACTGGCTACAAGATCCATAGCTGTTTTAGAAACTGCTTCAAATATTTCTCTTTTTGTTGCCTTTTCCAAAATTGTTCCATGCAACTTCAAATTTCTTACTGTATCTGTTCTAAATTTCTCTTTGTTAATTCTGAACATATTGTCCCTCCTTGAATTTTGTATAGATTTAAGCTAAATTTTAATAAAATACTCATGAAATTTTACTGTAAATATTAATCTCTGACTCTTTTTCTAGATATTCAACCAATTTTTCTAATACTTCTAAAAAATAGGAACTTTTATAATAATTATCTACATGCTCAATTGTTTCCCATTCATGGATTAAAGTGATTATCTTTTCATTGTCTTCATCTTTGTAAATATTGTAGCTTAAGCATCCCTCGTATTTTTCAACATTATTTTTCATTTGTATGAACATTTCTACCAAGTGCTTAACCTTTTCCTTTTTTACATAATTCTTTACAATTACTTTCACCATACACAATTAATCACCTCATTTTATTATGCTTCACTCCCTCACTAGTATTATTTACTGAAAAATTCAAATTTTCCTCTAATAAAAAAAGAAATGTATTAAACATTTCTTAATTAAAATAATATCCTATTGCTATTGTTCCAAAATCATTATCAGTTTCTACTCCATTATGCTTATAATTTTCTTTAGTTAAAAAGTATTCTACAGATATCTTACTAATATCTAATCCTAACCCATACCCATAATATAATCCACCATCATAATTAGAATCATCAAAAAATTGCCAACCACCAAAGGCTTTTAAGAAAAATATTCCTCCACCAATGTCTACTAAGTTAAATTTTGCAATTCCATATACTGGTAGTTTGTCTAAAGTGCTTAAATCAGAATCTCCATCTGCACTATAGAAATCAGCAAATAAAAACCCAATTCCAGGCTGCAAAATTGTTCTTTGCTCCCCATAAATATCTAATCCCATATTAAAATATACTCCATCTTGCTCTAAAAAATCTGAACTAAATCCCAATTTTCCTTCAAAAGTTAGTGCCATTGCGTTTACTGAAATAATCATTGAAAAAATTGCTATTAATACTTTTTTCACTACAATGCCTCCTATATATTTTATTTTAAATCAAAAAGATATCCAAAAGATAAAGTTCCTGTCCCATAATCTAGCTTAGTTGAATTCCCATTAATTGTAGCATTTCCTATATAATTATTATACATAAATTGTAAAATAAAATTACTCATTTCTCCACCTATACCATAAGAATAATAATATCCATTATCCAAATCTAATCCTGATACACTAGTTTTCCCCAGAATACTTCTGTTTAAATATCCCCCACCTTGAAATTTAAAGAAAAATCCAGTTCCTTCTTTACCAGATAAATAATATTTACCAGCAAAATATGCAGTTGTCAAATTTACTTTATGAGAACCTGCCACATCTACTTTTCCTCTTATTTGACTTAATCCCCATCCAACTTTCAAATTATCTTCTACTGGATCATAAATTTCTAATGATAATCCTAAATCACTACCATTTTTGTTTAAAGTTTCCCCATTCTTAAAAGAATAATCATCTGCAAAACTGTAGTCAATATATGTCTCTACCGACTCTGAAAAAGCTGTAACTGCTAATAAAAACATTAATACTATAATTTTTTTCATGTAAAACTCCTTTTAATTAAATATAGTTTTTTATTTTTTCTCTTCTTTTCCAAGTTTTCTTATATTTTTACATTCTGGATATCCTGTACATGCCAAGAATTTTCCCCATCTTCCTCTTTTAACTTCAAAAGGTTTTCCACATTTTTCACATTTGCCTGCTTTATCCAAGATTGCTTTTTCCTCTGCCTTAATTTCATCAAATATCTTTTTCAACTGAACAATTCCATCTTTTCTTTCAACAGTTCCTTGTGCCAACATTTTTCTTATTTCTGTGGGTAAACTTTCCCTTATTTCATCATTAGCAAAATCTTCACTTTCCAAATAAGAACCAAATCTTCCAAGCTTTAAAAGAAACAATTTCCCTGCTTTAGTATATAAATCTGTTGGTTCCCCTAATCTCGCCTTTTCTTTTTCTTCTACTATTTCTTTTACATTAATATATCCATTGTTTATCTCTTCTTCAGAGATTTTTATGCCTTTTAAGCTAATTTTTTTTGCACACTCTTCATTTTCGCATAAAAGATATTTTCCAAACCGTCCTGTTTTCATTACCATTGGTCCATGACAAACAACATCTGACTCGACTCTTCTATTTTTTAATTCTTCCGCTTTTTCTGAGAAAACTTTTAAATATTTCTCCAAATCATCATAAAATTCTTTAAGAACTTTTTTCCAGTTTAAATCTCCTTCTTCAATAGAATCTAGCTTTTCTTCCATCTCAGCTGTAAATTTTATATTCATAATATTTGGAAAGTTTTCTTCCAATACTTTTTTAACTCTATAACCTAAATCTGTTGGAACAAATTTTTTACCATCTAATAGAACATACTCTCTCTTTTTTAGAGTATCTATAATTGAAGCATAGGTAGAAGGTCTTCCTATTCCATCAGCTTCTAATTTTTTTACTAAACTTGACTCTGTTAATCTTGCTGGAGGCTTTGTCTCTCCTTCAACAATATTTAATTTTAGTAAATCCATTTTATCTCCAACATTTATACTTGGAAAATCATTTGTTTGGATTTCATCTTCATCTTTAAATATTTTGTAGTACCCATCAAATGTTATTTTATTTGCTACTCCTCTAAATTCATAACCTTTGTGTGCTGTTAATATTTCAAATTGTTCATACTCCATTTTTGAAAATTGAGATATTATAAATCTTTCCCAAATCAATTTATACAATTTATACTGATCATCATTTAGAAATTTTTTAATTTCATCTGGAATTAAAAATGCATCTGTTGGTCTTATGGCCTCATGTGCATCTTGTATTTTTTGGCTTTTAGAATTCTTTTCTTCTTTAGGATTTCCCCAATATTTTTCACCATATTTTTTTAAGATAAACTCTTTTGCCATTTCTTTAGCCTCAGGAGAAAGTCTTAAAGAATCTGTTCTCATGTAAGTTATAAGCCCTTTAGACGTTCCATCAATCTCTACCCCTTCATAAAGGCCCTGTGCTACTCTCATTGTTTTTGAGGCAGAAAAACCTAAATAAGATGATGCTAATTGTTGCAATGTTGATGTCTTTAATGGTTTTGGTGGAGAACTTGATTTTTTATTAATATTAGCACTTATTACTTCAAAAGTTTTTTTACTGATTTCTTTTTTCAATTTTTGTACTACTTCAAAATCAAATATTTTAGAAACTTTCGTCTCATCAATCCTATTTAATGAAAAATTAAATCCTCCTTCAAAATCTCCATTAATTTCCCAATATTTTTCAACAATAAAAGCTTTTATTTCATCTTCCAAATCACAAATAAGTTTTAAAGCTGCTGATTGTACTCTCCCCGCTGAAGTATTTACATCTACAGCTTTCCACAATAATGGACTTATTTGATATCCAACAAGCCTATCAAGAATCCTCCTAGCCTGTTGAGCATCTACTCTATCCATATCAATTGCTCTTGGATTTTTAACAGCATCTTTTATTGCCTCTTTTGTAATTGCATTAAACTCTATTCTATTTTTTTCACTCAAGTCTAATTTTAATATATGAGCTAAATGCCAAGCAATAGCTTCTCCTTCTCTATCCATATCTGACGCTAGATATACTTTATCTGCTTTTTTAGCTAAATCTCTAAGCTTTTTAGTAATATCTCCTTTCCCTCTTATTGCCATATAATTAGGTTCAAAGTTATTTTCTATATCCACACCTATTTTTGATTTAGGCAAATCTCTAATATGTCCAAAAGAAGCTGTTATCTCATAATTTGCTCCTAATATCTTTTTAATAGTCTGAGCTTTTGCTGGAGACTCTACAATTACCAAGTTTTTTTTCGCCACTACCTCACCTCTAACTAAAAATTACATCGGGATTAATTCCCTTTGACATTAAATATCTTTTTATATCTTTTACCCCATTATATGGATTTTGTAAAGATAATTCTATAATTGCATTTTCAAATTCTTCTTCATTTATAATTAAATTGTTTTTCAAATCAATTAAGTAACTTCTACCTTCATCTGAAAAATTAGGCATTTCCTCCTCTGTTAAAAGCCTTAATTTAAACTCTTGATTATCTATGTTCATCATGTTAAAAACACTGTCTAAAAGGTCATTTATTTCATCCATTTCATAGCCTTTTCCAATTAACCCTTCCACTATATTTTTTTCTAAGGTCTCTATATCTTTTCTTTTATTATCCATAAAATTCCTTACAATTTCAACTAAAACACCTAATAATTTATCTTCTTTTTTCATATAGTTAACTCCTTGTTACGTTCTTGCATATTTCCCACCACTAATACTTTTTATAAGTCCTTTTATTTCTAATTCTGTCAAGAGACTCAACAGATTATGTGGCATAATTTTTGTAATATTCACCAACTCATCAAGAGTTTTTGGGGTTTTTAATTCAAAATATATTTTATCTTCAATTTCATTTTCAAATATTTTCTTTTCTTCTTTACTACTTTTTATATCTTTAGCCCAGCTATATTCTTTTAAAATATCCTCTGCACAATCTGTAAGTTTTGCCTCGCTATTTTTTATGAGTTCATTACAACCTTCAAAACTTGGATAAGTAACAAATCCAGGGCATGCAAAAACATCTCTTCCTTCTTCTAAAGCAAGTTTTGCTGTTATTAATGATCCGCCCTTTTTAAAACTTTCTATAACTAATACTCCTTTTGAAAGTCCTACTATTATACGATTTCTTTGTGGAAAAGTAAAAGGTCTTGGCTCTACTCCTAAAGGATACTCTGATATTATAAGCCCATTTTCTTCTACCTTTTTATATAAATTTTTATTTGATGGTGGATACACTATATCCAATCCATGGGCAACTACTCCAATTAGATTATTACCATTTTTTAGTGCTATCTCGTGAGCGTAGGAATCTACTCCCAAAGCAAGTCCACTTACAATTGTTATGTTTTTATTTGAAAAGCCTGCAACTATTTTATCACAAGCTAATTTCCCGTAAGAACTAATTTTTCTTGTCCCCACAACTGCTAAGGTATTTTTATCAAACTTTCCTTTACCTTTTATGTAAAGAAAAGTTGGTGGATTAGATATTTGTTTTAACATTACAGGGTATTCTTTATCCTTAAAACTCAAAATTTTAATACCCAAATTTTTATATTTTAAAAGCTCTAAACTAGTATCAATTTCTAAGGAATTCATTATATTTTCTATAACTTCATTAGAATAATCTTTTTCTTTAAGAGTTTCTTTTTTTATATCTTCAAATTTGTCAAAGTCTTTCATAAGTGCTAAGATTAAGCTATTATTTAATTTCCCTAGTCTAAATTTATACCAATTTTGCATTTAGTTTGTCACACCCTTTATCTCTTTTAGTAATTTTTTGATTTCTGCTGAATTAGGATACTCTTTCTCTCCCTTTAATGCAATTTCTTTGGCTTTCTTATAATCTTTATAATTACCAATATAAATATTTGCTAAAACTATGAAAGTTCTTTCATCTGGTTCTTTATCCAAATATAAAGTAAAATAATGCACTGCTTTATCATAGTCATCTTTTAATTGATATACCATCCCTAGCTCTTTATAAATTCTTATAAAACTTGGATCTGTTTTTTCTATCATTGAAAAGTATTCTATGGCTTTATCAATATTTCCTGTAAATTTACTTGTTAATCCTGCGCCATAAAGATTTCTTATATCTCCAGTTCTATCAAGTTCATATATTTTTAATGCTCCCGCATAGTCTTTCTTCTTAAAAAGTTCATTTCCTTTTTTAAATATTTCATCACTATCCATATCCGTTAAAGGTGGATTTTTCATAGTATCATATATTTCTGTATAATTTTCTAGAAAACTATTTAAGTCTATTCCTTCAATTTTAGTTCCTATAGCCAATAATGACTTTATATTTACTATTTGAATTTCATATAATTCAATATCATCTTTCTCTAGCGTAGAATCTGGTAAAAGTAACAACTCCTCAACTAAAAAGAAACTATCTTTATATTTTTTTAATCTTGTTAAGTTTTTAGCTTTTACTTTTTTAAAAGAATCCTCATAAGGATATTCTTCTATTGCCTTATTCAAATATCCATCTAGCTTCAAATATTGCTTTGAATTTTCTAAAGTAACAATACCTTTTTGATAATTTTCCAATTCTTCCCCATAAACACCTATGCACATAAGCATAGATATCAATAAAAAAAATCTTATTTTCATTTTTTTACTCCTTTACTATACTCTCTATTTTACCATTATAAAAATGAGTTTCCAATACTTCCCCACTTTGTACTTCATTTTTATCTTTTATTACTTTACCATTTTTTACCGTTATCGTATACCCCCTTTTTAATACTTCTTTTGGGTTTACTCCAGATAATTTTTCTTTTTTTAGCTGTAAGATGTGATTTTTTTCTTTCAAATGCTTATCTACTAACATTTTTAATTTTTCCTCTAAATCGATTAAAGTTCTATTTTTTTCTTCTATAAAATTTATAAAGTTTTTTATGTAATAATTATTTTTTCTTAATTCTAAATTGTTTTTATTCTTTTCAATTTTACTTTGAAGAATTCTATTAATTTTTTCGGCTTTATACTGAAGCTCTTCATTCAATTTAGCTTTATTAGGTATTAGAAGTTCTGATGCATGTGTTGGAGTTGACGCCCTCATATCTGCAACAAAATCACTTAATAAAAAATCTGTCTCATGTCCAACTGCTGAAACTATAGGCTTTTTAGAATCTAATATTGCATAAGCCACTTCCTTAGAATTGAAACTCCATAAATCTTCTATACTTCCCCCACCACGACCTACTATTATTACATCTATTTCTTCTATTTTGTTTAAGACTTTTATTCCTTCTACGATATCGTTAATAGAACCTTCACCTTGAACTTTAGCAGGATAAATTATAAAATTAATACTTGGGTTTCTTTTTTTCCCTGTATTTATTATATCTTTAATAACAGCTCCTGTTATAGAAGTTACAACTCCTATAGTTTTAGAGTATTTTGGAACTATTTTTTTTCTTTCTTCATCAAAATAACCTTTAGCTTGAAATTCTTTTTTTATTTTCTCAAGTTCTTCAAAAAGTTTTCCTAAATTTTGCTCTTTTTGCAAATGACTTACCAAAATTTGATAAGTTCCTGTAACTTCATATAATGTTACCTGCCCAAATATTTTTACAGAATCTCCTTCTTTTAAATCTTCTGGAATTTTTTTAAGTTTATAATAAAAAGCCACACATTTTACAGAGGCTTTCTCATCTTTTAAAGTAAAATATAAGTGTCCTGACTTATAATATGTGATGTTTGAAACTTCTCCTGTAAGAAAAAAATCTTTAAAAACAGGAATATCATCTAAATATTCTTTTACCATGCTATTTAATTCGTATACTGTATATATTCTATCTTTCATAATCCCTCTATTCTTCATTTATTCCTCTGCATACGGATAGTAATGAATTGCCTTAGATTCAAATTCTCTTAAATTAATTATCTTGTTATTTTCATCAAATTCAACTATAGAAACTCCGTCAAAATTACTTAACTTTTCTTCCCAAATACATTCAAAATTCCATTCTACTGCTAAAATTCTATCTATTTCATAAATATTTTTTATTGACCATGCTATTACTTTTCCCTTTTCTTGCCACTCTTTAAACCATTTTAATATTTGCTTTTTAGATGTATACTTAGGTCCATAACATTCTGTATAAATAGCATTCTCTGAAAATATTTTATCTATAATTGATATATCATTATTTACCCAAGATTGAAAGTATTCTTTTATAATTTTCTCTTTACTCAAAGTTTCCTCCTAAAACCATTTAATTATAGCTCGTTGAAAAATTTCAACAACTTGATTTTACTTGAATAAAAAACTACGTTTTTTATGTAATCCCCCCACCTTCGGTGGAAAAAAATAAGGGGAATCGGGACGGAGCCCGAACCCACGGCAAGGAAGTCTCCTCGCCACTCCATAATTCGACTGCAGGCTTAAAAACCTAAGTCTCATTAAAACCAATAAAAATATTATTTATATTATTTTTAACTGTGTACATATATTTTTTAGTTTTGCAACTAGCTAATACTTAATTTTTGTATTATTTCTTAAATTTTAAGCCAAATTACTAGGAATAAGAAAGATGATAAAAGTCCTAAATAGAAATAAGGCACTTTTCTTAACAATAATAGCAATCCGCCTAATATAAGTGGTCCCGTAAGTATAATCCCAAGAAAAATGAAAAACACTGTATAATTTCTTTCCGCTTCATTGCCACTATTATACCAACAAATAAT
>JAFGUR010000283.1 GCA_016938425.1 Fusobacteriaceae bacterium | reverse complement strand
TAAAATAAATATTATTTTTGACAATGTACATATAAATTAAAATACCATTTGAAAAAAAAGAATTTTCACATATATATTAAAGGTAAAAATAATTATGTTAAAAAAATTAACATAGAAATAAATAGTTATAGCTTTAAAATATTTTTGCATATGTACATATACAAAAATATAAATATGGGTAATTAGGACTTGCTTAATTTCAAAGAGGTTTTTAAAAGTCTTATTTTGTGGGAATGGTTACTATTTGAGCAGTTACAATTTTTAAAGAGAATATAAAAGAATTTAGAAAACTTTAAAGTTATAAAAAAACTGACATAATTTAACTTTATTTTTGTGTATATACATAAAAATAAATGTACAATCAAAAAAATAAAGGTTTTTAAGAATGAATTATTTGGAAAAATAATTCTAAAATACAGAAACAATTATATTAAAAGATGTAAGAAATAAAAATATTTTTGTATATGTACATAAATAAAAGATTAGTTAAATTATAAAAGTATTTAAAAAAAACCAAGTAAACCTTATTGAGTTCAGGGTATTGTGCAGAAATAAAAAGTATATATTAATTTTTTTGGCATTTATTTAAAAATGGATGAGTATTTTTATTATTGTCTATGTACATTTAATAAAGCTTGAATTACAGTAAAAAAAGAGTTAAAATAAAAATAATTGAAGGAATTTTGGGAGGATACTGATATGTTTGAGAACATAAAAGAAATGAACGGAAGTTTTTATAGAGGAAGTATACCTTTTGTTCTTATTAACAAAAATAAAAAAATAATATATATATCCTCGTCCAATAAAAATATTAACGATTACTATTTTGCCATAGATGATTTTTCTAAAATAAAAAAGTTGAAAATAGAAAACTATAATTATACCGAAGAGGAATTCAGAGGAAAAAATTACGAATTAATACAATTTTTTGAATCAGATGAAAAAGGAATAGTATTTCTTTCGGTAGATTCTCTTTTTAAAAAATATTTTAAAAAGGGGAAAAGTATAATATTGGAAAAGGGTAAAGAATATAAAATAAATGAAGTTAGAAATTTTTTGTCCGAAAACGGTTTTGAAAATAATTATCTGGTTGAAAAAAAAGGAGAATTTAGTTTAAGAGGAGATATTTTGGATATTTTTCCTCTTACTGAAAAGGAACCATTGAGATTTGAGTTTTTTGATAACCAGTTGGAAGAAATAAGATATTTTGACATAGATAGTCAAAAGTCTCTAAAAAAAATAGAAAGAGTAGAGATATTTGGAAATATAGGTAGAAGCGAACAGTATAGCTTTATGAATTTAATAAAAGAATTGGGTCTTAAAAATTATGAGTTCATGCTAGAAAACGAAGAATTAATCGACTATAAATTTGAAGAGTATTTGCTTAACTTTAGAGACAAAGAAGAAGAGTTGAGGGAAGAATTTTTTAAAATAAAGAGTACTGCTAAGAAATTTGAACTAAAAAGATTTACTAACGAAGATATCGAAAACTTCTCTGATATAAATTATATAAAAAATTTGAGTAAAAATTCAAAAATTACAATATTTACGGAAGAGCAAAAAAGATATAAAGAAATATTTGAAAAATACCCTGTAAAAATAGATAGAGTACCTCATTTTGAAGGTTTTAAAATAGGAAAAGAATTAATTCTTACAGATAGAGAACTTAAGGGAATAAGAATTAAGAGAAGCGAAAAGAGAACGGAAGCCCTAAAGCTTAATAGTATTAATCAAATCCGAAGAGGTGATTATGTAATTCACGAGAATTACGGAGTAGGTATATTTTTAAGGATAGAAATAATAGATAATAGAGATTATATATCGATAAAATATGCAGACGAAGACAAATTGTATGTTCCTATCGAAGGAATAAACAAAATAGAAAGATATATAAGCGAACCGGGAATTATACCGGAAATCTACAAACTTGGTCGTAAAGGATTCAGAAAGAAAAGGGAAAAACTTCGTAAAGATATTGAAGAATATGCAAAAGAACTTTTGGAAATACAAGCCAAACGTGAAGCAAATAACGGATTTAAATTCTCGGCCGATACTGTTTGGCAGGAAGAATTTGAAGAAGGTTTTCCTTATAACGAGACCAAAGATCAGTCAAAAGCTATTCAGGAAGTAAAAAATGATATGGAAAGCTATAAAATTATGGATAGAATAGTTTGTGGAGATGTGGGATACGGAAAAACGGAAGTAGCGTTGCGTGCAGCATTTAAAGCTACAATGGATCAAAAACAAGTTGTTCTTTTGGCACCTACAACTGTTTTGGCTCATCAGCATTACGAAAGATTTATGGAAAGATTCAAGAACTTTCCTCTTAACATAAAACTTCTTTCCAGATTGGAAGGAGAAAAAGAGCAAAGAATTATTTTGGAAGAAGCTAAAATCGGTGGAATAGATATTTTGATAGGAACTCACAGGTTACTTTCGGGTGATGTAAAATTCAAGGATTTGGGACTTGTAATTATCGATGAAGAGCAAAAATTCGGTGTAAAGGCTAAAGAAGCTTTGAAAAAGTTGAGAGTGAATGTAGATATGTTAACTCTTACGGCTACTCCCATACCGCGAACTTTGAATTTGGCTCTTCTGGGAATAAGAGATATTTCAATAATAGAAACGGCCCCAACAAATAGAATACCTGTAGAAACGGATTTTTTGGAAAGCGATGCCAAAAAAGTAAAAGAAGTAATAATGAAAGAAATAAGCAGAGAAGGTCAAATATTTTATCTTTATAATTCCGTTCAAAATATGAAAAATAAGCTCAACGAACTTATAAAAATTGTTCCGGGTCATGTAAAAATAGATTATATTCATGGGAGGATGACTGCAGGGGAAATCAAAAGAAAAATCCATTCTTTTGAAAACGGAGAGTTTGACATACTTTTAACTACGACAATTATAGAGAATGGTATAGATATCGAAAATGCCAATACAATAATCATAGAAGGAATAGATAAATTAGGACTTTCGCAAATTTACCAACTAAGAGGAAGAGTTGGAAGAGGCGGAAGAAAAGCTTATTGTTATTTATTGGTAGACAGCGGAAGAAAATTCTCCAATAAAACCGAACAAAGAAAAGAAACACTTTTAAATTTGGGAGACATAGGAGCAGGTTTTCAGCTTTCTTTGGAAGATATGAGAATAAGAGGTGCAGGGGAAATATTGGGGGACAAACAACATGGAGCAATAGAATCCTTTGGTTACGACCTTTATATAAAAATGTTGGAAGAAGAAATGAAAAAGATAAAAGGAATTAAAATAGAAGAGAATGATGTAATTTTGGAGATAAAAAAAGAAGGATATATACCTGACGAATATATAAGAGAAGAAGAAAAAATAGTTGTATACAAGAGAATATTGCAGGTTTCAAAATTATCCGAACTTTTGGAATTAAAAAATGAAATAAAAGACAGATTCGGAAAAATTCCCGTTGAAGTAGAAAATTTATTTAAATTTAATAAAATAAAAATTATGGCTAAAAACATGGGAATAAGAAAAATAGAGGAAAGAGAAGGACAATTTATTGTAAGTGTAAACGAGAATCTGTTTAATGTGGAAAAATTACAGAACCTTGTAATGAACGGAAAAGTTAAATATTTAGGAAAAGAAAAAGCTGTAAAAGTAAGCAATATTGACGAGTTTTTAGGAGAGTTTGAGGAGGAATAAGTGAAGGAATTTTATAATTTGGTAGATATTATGAAAAAATTAAGGGCTCCCAATGGTTGTCCTTGGGACAGAGAACAGACTTTGGATAGTTTGAAGAAGACATTGATAGAAGAATGTTATGAAGTGGTAGAAGTAATGGAAGAGGAAAAGCACGAAGAATTAAAAGGAGAGCTAGGAGATCTTCTTCTTCAGGTGGTATTTCAAGCCGAAATTATGGAAGAAAAAAAATATTTTAATATTGATGATGTTTGTAGGGAAATAACGGAGAAATTAATAAGAAGACATCCACACATATTCGGGGATGTTGATGTAAAAAACAGTGATGACGTGATGGTTAACTGGGAAGAAATAAAAAAAACCGAAAAACATCATAAGCATAGGGACTCACTTTTGGACGGAATACCAAAAGCTATGCCATCTCTTGAGAAAGCATTTAAAATACAAAATAAAGTAAAGAAAACAGGAATCGAACCTCAAAATGTAGATGATAGTTTAAAAAGAATAGAGGAAAGTTATGAAAAATTGAAAAAATATTCAAAAGAATCGAGTTTAGAGGAAAATTTAAAAGAAGAGTACGGAAAACTTTTGTTTGCTCTGACTAATTTCGGAAAAATTTTAAATATAGAGCCTAGTGAGGAATTAAGAAAAGAAAATAATAGATTTGAAAAGAGATTTAGAGAGTACGAAGTAAATGTACATAAACAAAAATAAAAGGAAGTGAAGTTATTGAGATTAGATAAATTTTTAAAAGTATCAAGAATAATAAAAAGAAGGCCTGTTGCAAAGCTGGTTTGCGATAATAAAAAAATAAAGATAAACGGAAAGGTAGTAAAATCTTCGGCAGAAGTAAAAGTGGCAGATATACTTGAAATAGAATATTTTAACAGATATATAAAAGCCAAGGTTATTGTAGTACCTGAAGGAAATGTAGGAAAAGCAGAAGCATCTGATTTGATAGAAATAATGGAAACCAAAAAAATACAAATCAATGACGAAGATTTGGTAAGAGAGGATAGCTTAGAAGATTTATGATAGAAAAAAAAATAAAAGCAAATGCAAAAATTAATTTGGGACTAAATATATTGGGTAAAACGAATAATGGTTACCATGAATTGGATATGATTATGGCGCCTATTAACCTCTTTGATAATCTTAATATAAAATTTTATCAAAAAAAAGGAAACTTAATAATTAAATCGAATATAAAAGGTGTCCCATTAGATAAGAGAAATATTATTTATAAAGTGTATGAAGCTTTTTATAATGAGACATCTTTACAAAGGGAAAATATTGAGGTATATTTGGAGAAGAACATACCTTTTCAAGCAGGTTTGGGAGGAGGAAGTTCAGACGGAGCATTTTTTCTGAAAATTTTAAATGAATATCATGAATTTCCTTTAAATCTTGAACAAATGATAGATTTAGGAAAAAAAATCGGAGCAGATATTCCGTTTTTTATAGTTAATAAAACTGTCAGAGCAAAAGGAATAGGTGAAGTTTTAGAAAAAATAGAAAATAATCTGGATGTAAAAATTATTCTGATAAAACCAAATTTCGGAATAAGTACGGTAGAAGCCTATAGAGGGTATTCTTTGTTGGAGAACAAAAAATGGGCCGATATAGATAAAATAATAGAAGGATTGAAGGCAAATAATCCGGAAAAAGTTATAGATAATATAGAAAATCACCTTCAACAAACAAGTTTACTCCTAAATGAAAATGTAAAAACCTTTGAAGAGAGATTAAATAAAATCAGCAAAAACTTTAAAATGTCGGGCAGTGGTAGTTGTTATTACTTGATTTCTGATAAGGAAAATTCACAACAAATCTACACTAGTTTAAGAAGTGAATTTACTGATTGTTTTATAGGTCTTAATGACTTTATATAAACAAAACCCAAAAGGAAGGTGCAAAAAACATGAAAATCACAGATGTAAGAGTAAGAGTTGTTAAAGGGGAAAATGAAGCAAAATTAAAAGCTTATGCAGATGTAACTTTTGACGAGTGTTTTGTTATTCATGGGTTAAAAATAATTGACGGTCAAAAAGGTATGTTTGTAGCTATGCCAAGCAGAAGAATGCCTAGCGGAGAATTTAAAGATATTGCACATCCGATAACACCTGAAAAAAGAAAAGAAATTACGGATGTAGTTATTGAATATTATGAAAAAAACCTTCATACTGCAGAAGTAACCGATGTTGAAGAAGAATAAAAAAATGTGCTTAGGCACATTTTTTATTGTAAAATTTGTTGACATTTCCAATAAAATAAGATAATATAGACAAGTCTGACAGATTGGGCTGTCGCCAAGCGGTAAGGCAACGCACTTTGACTGCGTCATGCGAAGGTTCGAATCCTTCCAGCCCAACCATTTTGAAATGTTAAGCTTAACTTTGTTAATTAAAGTTAAGCTTTTTTTTTACAAATTAATAATGTTATTTATGTTAATTTACGTTTCATATTGTTGCCTTAGAGAATAGTTTGTGTTATACTTTTGTTGGAGGATGAATATGAAAAAATTATTACAATTTGCACTGTATGTTTCATTAATTAATTTTATGTTTGCAGAAAATACAAATGTCCCGTTGAAATATACCGATATTACTTCGGAACATTGGGCATACAAATCTATAGAAAATCTTACGAAAAAAGGAATTTTGGATATCAATAGTAATATATTTAACGGAGAAAAGTCTATAAATCGTTTTGATATGGCTTATTTTTTGTCAAAAACCTTGGATCGAATTGAAAATGTAAAGGCAGATAGAGCTGACTTTGTTGTTATAGAACATATAGTTTATGAATTTTCTGAGGAACTATCAAAGTTTGGTTTTGATTCTCAAACTTATTTAAAAAAAGTTGATTCTTTTGAAGCAAGAATCGAAGAGAATAGATTTGCAACAGAGACAACAAAAGAAAATTTATCGAAGTTACAAACAAAAGTGGATAGCATTGAAAAAGATATTAATAGAAAAAATCAATTCATAACTTCCGATTCTTCCATAAACGATAAATTAAATTTTTTAAATGATATAAATTTTTATTTGAAATCTAATATCGATTACAACATAAATGATACAGCAGAAAATAATAATTTCAAAGGTGCACATCAGTTGGGATTAGCATTTAAGAGAAATAATTATGAATTCTTTTTGGAGAGTGAAACTTCCGATAAAGAAAGAAAGAATGGAGAATTACTTATAAAAGGTCAGTTTGAAAGCAATATAGCAAAGGGTTATAGCTTGAATTTTCATACGCCGGACTATGAAAGATATATAAGTTCTCATTTTAACAATGTTATTTATGATAACCACAATTCTTATAGTTATAAAGAAAATGAGGGAAGTTCCAATGAGAAGCTTTATCAGTATGACTCTTTCGACTCTTACGGAATTGCGGTAGCAAGTGATAATATTGGAATATACTTAGAAAAAACAAGAACAGATTATGACGGGAAATACGTAGAAAATAATGCAACAGGGGTAACGGTTAACGAAGATTTTTCCGATACATTTAACTTGATAACAAAACTAGATTATAAGTTTTTTGAAGCAATGTTCCTAAAAAACGGGAATAATGATAACAGAGACTTTGAAATAGATGTAAAATATCCAATAAAAAAATTCCAAGCTACGGTAGGTTATGCTGAGAAAAGCGGGAATAAAAGAACCTTAACAGGAATGGCTGACAACAACTCATTAACTTTTGATAAACTACAGTACTTAAACGGAGAAATGGTTTACGGAGGAAAAAGTAATTTTACGATAGGATTGGAATCTAAATATAATGAAGGTGATAAGTTATATACAGCATATTACGGAAGTTATAAATACAACCTTACGGAAAGCGGAAAAATTAAATATAAATACGAGTATATAAATAGAGATAAAGAAAAAGGCAGAGATGACTTTCAAAATCATTATATAATGGTTAATATTTATGGGGAAAAATTAAATACTTATGCTTCTTTTAGTATTATTGACCT
>JAFGUR010000282.1 GCA_016938425.1 Fusobacteriaceae bacterium | reverse complement strand
TATTAGGCAATATTATTGTAAATTTTGTACCCACTCCCAATTGAGATTTAACGGAAATTTCTCCACCTAATAATCTTAAGTTTTCTTTAACAACATATAAGCCAATTCCTTCACCTTTTATTGAAGATACCTCAGAACTTCTATAGTATGCATCAAATATTCTATCTAGATTTTCATTAGCTATTCCAATTCCACTATCTTCTACCTCAATATATATTTTTTTTTCATTTGATTCCATAATTCTTATTTCGACTTTTCCATCAAATTCAGTATATTTATAAGCATTAGTTAATAAATTATAAATTATTTGACTAAATTTAAATGAATCTGTTTCTACTAATATTTTATTAGTATCATCAAATAATAAATGTATATTTTTCTTATCAAATTGTGGTTTTAATCCTGAAATAATTTGTTGGATAAGTCTTTCTAAAGAAACCGGCTCATATTTCACTTCTTCTTGTTCACTATTTGCATCAATCATTCCACTCATATTGCAAATTATATCTGTTATATTAGTAATTTGATTGTGCCACACAGCAATTTCTCTTTCATTTAGTTCAATTACTCCATCTTCTATCCCCTCTATATGAGATTTCAAAATAGTTAAAGGAGTTCTAGTCTGGTGAATTAACTGATCAATAAGTTCTTTTCTATTTTTTTGCTTAATTTTAAGCCTAATGGTAAGCTCTCTTAAGCTATCTCTAATAGCATCAATCTCATTAATATTTGATTTTTTTAAATTCTTCTCTTCACCCAACTTAATATCATTTGCATATTCAGCAGTTTCTTTCAAATCTTTACTCATTTTCTTACTTATATATGCACCCAAAATAAGGGAAACAGCTAAGGTTAAAACCATTGAAATTAGAGAATCTCTTATAAGAGTATGTGTTATTTTTTTTGATATTAAACTGGTTCTTGTACTATATTTTACAATATGTAAAGTACCTATATGATAATTATTTTTATAAATTTTATATTCTTTAATATCTTCTGGTGGTGGTAAATTTTTTTCTTTTTTACTATCTTCTTTATTCCTAGCTTCTTTTTTTTCAGCTCCTACATCAATTATTAAATCACCAGATTCCGTGTAAAGTTTTATCCTTTTAATCGGAAAATTTATGCTAGATTCTAGCTCAACTTTTGCTTGGTTGAGAGAAAAAGTATCTGTAGATAAAGTCTTCCCTAAATATTTAACAATTTGTTGCGCTTGTTCTTGATATCTTTCTTCAACATATTTTTCAAAATGCTTGTCAGTTAAAAAACTTAAAATAAAAGCATTTAAAATAATAGAAATTATTGAAACTATAATTAATGCAATTTTCCAAATATTTCTTACTGTCACTTAATATCACTTCCAAAAATATAACCCATTCCATATCTTGTTTTCAAATACTTTGGATTTTTAGTATCATCTTCAATTTTTGCTCTAATCCTTTTAATATAAGTGTCTACACTTCTGTCTAGTCCTTCATAATCATATCCAAATGCAAGTTGAATTAATCTTTCTCTTGTCAAAACTATTCCTTGATTATTTAAAAATACTTTTAAAATAAGGAATTCTGTAGAAGTTAATTCAATTTCTTCTTGGTTTTTATAAAACTTCATACTATTTAAATGAAGATGTAAACAATCTAAAGATAAAATTTCTTCTTCTTTATCCTTATAAACTCTTTTAAAAATAGCTGAAACCCTTTTTACTAACTCTCTTGGGCTAAAAGGTTTCACTACGTAATCATCTGCACCATAATCAAATCCCTTTAGTCTATCTACTTCTTGCTCCTTTGCAGTCAACATAATTACAGGAACATCTGAAGTTGTCCTTAACTCCTTTAAAACCTCATATCCACTTATTCCAGGCATCATAATATCTAATAATACTAAGTGAAATACTTTTTTACTAAATATTTCTAAAGCCTCAAAACCATTAGGTGCTATATGAACTTCATGGCCTTCCTTTTTTAAATATTGACTAACAATGTTACTAATTTCCTCATTATCCTCTACAACAAGAATTTTGTGTGTCATATAAATCAACCCTTTTATTTTTTATTTGAAATTATTTTATATTACCATTATGGCTTAAATATGACTCTTTTTCAATTTTTTTATTCTATATAGTGTTAACAAAGCGCCAAATAAACATATTAGACTAGCTGAAACATATACAAACTTCATTCCATATATGAAAATATCACTTCTACCTTCAATAAAATCATTTACAGGTTGCCCAAATTTAGCACTCATTCTATTGTAAAGTAGTAGAGTGGAAAATGCTATTCCTGTAACCATTCCTAAATTTCTAATAAGACCATTTATGCTTCCAGCTATCCCTAGTTTTTCTTTAGGTACTTGAGACATAATCAATGAATT
>JAFGUR010000281.1 GCA_016938425.1 Fusobacteriaceae bacterium | reverse complement strand
TTATAGCTTTTGTAATTTCAATTGAGATATTTCTTTTAGAATCTTTAATAATTTCATCAATTGTATTAGTTTTAGCGTTTCTTAATATATAATATCCTTCTAACATAGATTTAGTTTCTAAAACAAGAGTTTCTTGTTTTGCTCTATCTGAAACTAACTTTGCCGTTGATATAATATTTTTATTGTTCGGTAATATAAATGATTTCTTGAAAGTCAAAGAACTTAGTAATTCTTCAAAATCTGCTACACTTGGATTGTTACTTTGTCCACCTATTATTACTCCTGCTGCTCCTTTTTTCATAAATAATTCAGCTATTTCTGCTGAATCTGCAACAGCTATATACGCAACACCATTTTTCACATTATCTTGTTCTACTATTATGTTAGAATGAACAACTTTAAAAGTTTTATGATTTTCATCAACAATTAAACTCCTATGTTGAACCTTCATATTATCTATTTTTATATTTGATAATTCTCCATATTTTGCAGCTATCTCAAGAACTTGTCCTGGATTATTTGTATGTATATGAGTCTTTGTTTTCGTATTTGTTTGAGCAACAATCATAGAGTCACCCATATTTTTCAATTCATCTTTATATGTATTAGCGTCAAATTCCCCTGCCATTATTATAAATTCTGTACAATAAATATAAGTTAAATCTTCTTCTATAAATACCTTTGTTTTCTTTCTTTTTGCTTGATTATTAATAATTCTTTCCAAATCTTTTAATAAATCAACATTAGTTACAGATTTTTCAAACCCTTCCAAAAAATAGAAAAGTCCTTTCCCCCCTGCATCTACTACTCCTGCTTCCTTCAATTTTGGTAACATTTCTTTAGTTTCTTCTACTGCCAATCCTGCTGTATTTTTCATATGTACTAAGAAATCTATAAAGTTATCTTTTTCTTCTGGCCATCTTGATGCCTCTTCTGCTACTTTTCTCATAACAGTTAATATTGTCCCCTCAACAGGCTCTGAAACCGATTTATAAGCCTGCTCACTTGCTTTATTAAATGCATGAATTACATCTTTTATATTAAGTTCTGTTTTCCCAACTATTCCACTTAAAAATCCTTGAATAATTTGAGATAAAATTGTCCCTGAATTTCCTCTTGCTCCAAGTAAAACAGACTCTGACACAGTTTCAATTAACCCATCCATTGTCATTTCTTGATTCAATTTTATTAAATCATTTTCAACAGCTTGAAGTGTCATTGACATATTTGTCCCTGTGTCTCCATCAGGAACTGGGTACACATTAAGGTCATTTAGAACATCTGCATATTTTGATACCCATCTGCTCCCAGCTATAAATAATTTCGCCAGTCTTACTGCAGTTAGTACCTTTATTTCCAGTTTATCCATTAAAATTCCTCCATACTATTTGGTATTATACTTTCTGATTATATTTCCCCATTTGTCTTGTTCCCTTAAAATTAATTCAATAACTTCCCTTATTGCCCCTTTACCACCTTTACTTTTTGCAACATAATCAACTATGCTTAAAATTTCTTCTACCCCATCCTTTGGTGTAGCTGTAAAACCTGCAATATTAATTGCTGGTAAATCATTTATATCGTCTCCAATATAACAAACTTCTTCAAGTCCAATTCCTATACTTTCTGTAAGCTCTTTTAATTTACTTGCTTTATCATGAATTCCTTGATAACAATATTTAATTTTTAATTCTTCGGCTCTTTTTTCTACAACTTTTGATTGTCTTCCTGTTATTATTGCCACTTCAATTCCTTCTGAAGAACAATTTGCTATAGCAAACCCATCTTTAACATCAAAAGCTTTCATTTCTATACCTTCGTTATTTATATAAATTTTACCATCAGTCATAGTTCCGTCCACATCAAGAACTATAAGTTTTATTTTTTTTAATTTTTTATTCATAAATCCCTTTCTAAAATGTTGGTGGAGTTACAACCCATAAAACTTTTGTCATATTTTCAGTAGGGTTAACAAATTTATGTTTTTGAGTAGATTTAAAATACAAACTGTCTCCCTCTTCTAATATATATTTTTTTTCTAATATATCAATTTCCAATACTCCATCTAAAACAAATACAAATTCTTCTCCTGGATGAGAAAAAAAGTCTCTGCCACTTTCTCCTTTAGGTCCAATTTCATAAATAATTGGCTCCATTTGTTTATCTATATCTGTTGTTGTTAATAAAGATATTTTTGTGTTAGAGTCTATACTTTCAATACTTGATCTGTCAGTTTTTCTAATAAGAACTGTATCTTTTTTTACTTCATCATCCTCTATTAAATAACTTACTCTTACATCTAAACATGTTGCTATTTTTTTTAGATTTTCTATTGATGGTGAAGCTTTGCTTTGCTCAATTTGTGATAAGAAACTCGCTGATAAGTCTACTTGACTTGCCAAATCTCTCAGAGAAAATCCTTTTTCATTTCTTATTTTTTTTAACTTTTCACCTAAATTCATTACTCACACCCTCTTTTTTCTAATATTTGTAGGAGATTATTAATAGCAGTATAACAAGCTCTTATTCTAATTCTCTCCCTATCCCCTTTTAATAAATATTTATTTATAAAAAATTCATTTTCTAATTTGATTCCTATGTATACTGTTCCCACTGGTTTTTCCTCAGTTCCTCCTAAAGGACCAGCCACTCCAGAGACAGCTATGCCTACCGAAGTTTTCAAGCCTTCTAGCATTTCCTTAACAGTTTCTTCACTTACAGCTCCATAGTTATTTAACGTTTCTTCTTTTACTCTTAATCTTTCTACTTTAGATTCATTAGAATAAGTTACTATTCCTTCTACCAAAGTTCCAGAAGCGCCACTTACAGATACTATTTTCTCTGTAATCATTCCTCCTGTACAAGACTCTCCTAAAGAAATTTTTAAGCCTTTTTCCAAAAGTTTTTTCACTAAAACTTCTTCTGATGGTCTATATCCTTCATATAAAATAGAATCCCCTAAGACTTTTTGAAGTTTTAAAGATAAGTCATTTAAAATAGTACTGTTCTTTTCTTCTGTAACCATTCTAACAACTATTCCATAATCTTTTACTAAAAATTCTAAAAATACTCTATCATCTGTAAAATAATCTTTTATTTTTTCTTCCAATAAAGACTCTGGTATTCCCCAAACTATATAATCTTTCACAATTAGTTTTTCATTTAGTTTAAACTTTTCTTTAATATATGTCAAATATTTAGGAAACATATTTTTCAATTCCATAGGAACTCCTGGAAAAGCAGAAATATTCTCTATAAAAAAAGCTGGTGCAATTCCTGGCTCGTTATAAAACACTTCACTTCCTTCTATAACAGATACTTCCTTTAAGTTTTTAGATAATACCTTTATCCCTCTTTCAGCAAACTTTCTTTCCATTTCTTTTTTATGAAGTTCATCTACCACTAAAATTTTACCAAGATATTCTCCAATAGCCTCTTTTGTCAAATCATCAATTGTAGGTCCTAACCCTCCTGATAATATTACTAAGTCAGCATTTTTTTTAGCATAAGAAATAGATTTTTTTATATCCTCAATTTTATCATGAGCAAATATTTTCCCTACAACTTCTACCCCTATTTCATTTAACTTTTCTGCCATATATATGCTATTTGTATCAATCATAGCTCCATTTAGAAGTTCTGAGCCAACCAAAATCAAGTATGCTTTCATTTTTTTCTCCTATTCTCCCAAAATTTCTTTTGTTATCCCCAACAAAGCTCTGGGACTAAAAGGTTTTGTTAAAATATGTAATATTCCTTTTTCCTGTCCCTCTTCAAAGTATGAATCTTGACCTTTTGCAGTCAAAATTATAAACGGAATATCTTTTAAACTTTCATCAGCTTTTAAAGCTTCAAAAAGCTCAAACCCTGTCATTTTAGGCATCATTATATCAGATATTATTAAATCTGGCTTATTTTCTTTTATAAGATTAAGTGCCATTTCCCCATCACTAGCAACTATAACTTCATAATTTCCCTTTTTTTCTAAATTAAATTGAACTATTTGAACTATATGCTTTTCATCATCTGCAACTAATATTTTTTTTGCCATCTTCTACCTTCCTATTTATCTTTTGGTAATTTTATTTTGAATATTGTCTCTATATTCTTCTTTGACTCAACCCAAATTTTACCATAATGTTCTTCTACAATTTTTCTGCAAATAGGAAGCCCCAAACCTGTTCCTCCTACACTTCTTGTCATTACATTTTGTACTTGGCTAAACTTTTCAAATATTAATTCTAATTTATCTTCATCAATTCCATTACCGTGATCTTCCACCTCAATTAAAACACTATCTTCCAAATCCACTGTTCTTACTATAACTCTATCTCCTTCAAAAGTAAATTTTATAGAATTATTTATAATATTTAATAAAACTTGTAAAATCCTATCTTTATCAATAAGTATCTCTTTTATTGCATTATTTAATTGACCTTCTATAATAATATTTTTACTACTAGCAAAAGATTTCATATTTAAAATTGCTTTTTCTATAACACTATTAACATTTTGTTTTTCATAAAAGAAGTCCATTTTTCCTGCCTCAATTTTACTCAAATCCAAAATATCATTTATTAGTCTATTTAACCTATCGCTTTCTTCATTAATTATAGACAAAAATTCCTTCTCTATACTTTCATCTTCTGCCATATCCATAAGTGTTTCTGTATAGGCTTTTATAGAAGTAAGTGGAGTCCTAAGCTCATGACTAACCATACTTACAAATTCATCTTTCAACTTGTCTATTCTTTTTAATTCCATTAGTTCTTTAGTCTCTTTTAAATTTCTTAAAACAATTAAGACTCCAGTAAATCCATAATCTTCTTCTATACATTTGATATGATATCCAAAGGGAATTATTTCTAACTCTTTTGTATAATCTATTTCTCCTAAAAGAAATTTTGATACTTTTGCCCTAGCAATTAAAACTGACATTTTTTCTTTAAAATCAACGCTAAAAGGCGTACTTTCAAATAATTTTCCAACAAAATCTCTTTTTCTGCAATTTAAAATTTCTTCTAATTCTCTATTAAAAACTACTACTTTTCCTTTTTCATCAATAACAAAGATACCATCTGTCATATTTACAATAACAGTATCTAAATAGTTTTTTAAAGCACGTAACTTATGATTTCTTTTTTCCAAATTTTTATATAACTCTCTGTTTTCAAAAGCTATTGATATTCTATTTCCAATTATTTGAAGAATCCTTGTCTTATTTTGATCGAAATAGTTTTCATCAAAATCTGTTTCCATTAAAAAAGCTCCAACCAAAACACCTTGAGATAAAACTGGCAAAATAATATGAGTTCTAACATAGTCATCTCCAGTTAAAACGAAAGGTTTTCCTAATCTTGCAGCCCATTTTACTATACCATCAGCTATAAGTTTTTTTCTTCTTTTTTTTAAAAATTTAGCATATCCTTCTTCTTTTATTATAACATATCTATCTTCATCTTCATTATATTTTATATAAACTATTGCTTTATAGGAAACTATCTTTTTGAGTTCTGTAAAATATAAATCTAATAACAATTCATCATTAAAATTTGTAGTTAAATCATTTTCTAGTTCAATAAAACTAGTTATAAGTTCTTCATATGCTTTCTTAAAACTATTTTCTAATTCCATATTACACCTACTATTATAGCTAAAACTACATTCCCAAAAACTCCAGCTATAAAGTCATCTAAAACTACCCCCAAACCATTTTTATAATTTTGTGCTTTGTCTATTATTCCTGGTTTAGTTATATCTAAAAGTCTAAAAATTCCAAAACCTAATAAAATTGTAATTAATGTTTGCCAAAATCCATGAGGATTTACCAAAAACATTGTAGTCATAAATCCTAAAACCTCATCTATTACTACTTCTTGAGGGTCTTTTCTATTATAAATCTTTTTTTCTGCAATATCACTAATTTTTACTGAAAAAGCGAAAAATCCTATCAAAAATAAGAAGTATAAAGAATTATAAATTCTATCACTCATAACATCTCTTAAACTATTAATCAAAAGATATAAAGGTATTGCTCCTAATGTTCCTATTGTTCCTGGAGCTTTTTTTGCATTTCCACAAGTGAACCAAGTTGCCCATAATTTAACCATGTAATTTGACATATAAATCTCCTCCCTAATATAATCCACTTTCATAGTTGTACGTTCTTTCTTTCCCTTTTCTACTCTCTAAAGCTTCCAATACATTTTTTACTTCTTCTAAGCTCTCAAAAGTAAACTCTATTTTTATAACGTGAAATCCCATTTTTTCTATTTCATTTATTCTTGGAATCAAGTTTAACTCTTTATCTAAATATACTTCTGTATTACCAAGCTCATTTTTGTATAATAAAAGTTTATCTCCTTGTTCATTATAAATTTCTTTAATGTCATCTATATTTTTCTCTATATACATTACTCTTAATTTTCCATAGACTACAATTCCCTTTTTCAAAGAAAATGTGTCTATTTTTTCCAAATCTTCTTTTTTTATTTCTGGAGACAAAATAATTCCTTCTAGTTTATCTATATTCTTAAGAACATAGCAAGCATAAGAATTAATTATATTACTATTCCAATCAAGCCAGATTTTTTTCTCTTTACTTAATAAAACTTGCGATATATTCCCACATAGTTTATTATCAAGAATTGCTTTGTCTAAATTAGATTCCCTAAGAACATCAGGGTTTTTATAAAAAACATTCTCATAACCCAAACTTATTAAATAATCATACTGTTCTTTTTTTAATACAGAAATGAAAAGTTCTGATTTTTTTTCTGAATTCTCATAATTTTTTTCAAGAATTACCTTTTCTCTTACTTTCCTTCTAAAGCTTTCTATTATTCTTTCTTCTAATTTTTGAGCACATTTTCTTTTTAATTCTTTAAGTTCTGAAAAAGAAATAAATGCTTTTCCGTCATAATCAAATTTAAAGTTTTCTAAGTAAAAATTTGTTTCACCTAACTCAGAAATTTTTTCTCTTACTTTATCCTCTTTTAATGGATTTTTAGCTTTTTCTAAAATTTCTCCTTCTAATTGAACATTAATATTTCCCATAGACATTTCTATTATAGATTTATTTTCTGTTTTAAGAGTTAAAGATATATTTATTGAAACTCTTCTCTTTCCATCTTTTAAATTCTTACTTATATTATCATAGACTTCTTTATCATAGGTTTTATGAATATAAAAAGCTTCTTTAGGTATTTTATTTAAAGATATTTTTTGTCCCTTTTCTGCTTCTCTTAATAAATTTCTAGAAGAATCATAAATTTTACTCACATACTCTCCACCGACTTTATTATAATTTTTATCAAGATAAACAATTCCATCGCCTAAAGTAAGTTTATCTTCAAGAATAAAAGTTCCATTATTAATTATACCCAATAAATATCCTAAATCAAAGGAAAAATTAGAATTCATTAATTCTTCTCTATTTTCATAAAAATACCCTTTTGAATAGCCCCTATTAAATATCTTAAAACTATTACTTTTTCTATATATTCCTTGCAAAATATCTCTATAATAACTAACTGTTTCATAGACATATTCTTCACTTTTCATTCTACCTTCTACCTTTATACTTTCAACACCAATCTCATTTAACATTTCTATTTCTTGATCATTAAAAAATTGGTCTTTAGGACTTAATATATAAGCACTTCCTTTATCTGTATCATATTTTTTCCTACATGGTTGAGCACATAATCCCCTATTCCCACTTCTGCTCCCTATAAGGCTACTAAAATAACAATTTCCAGAATAAGAAATACATAAAGCTCCCGATACAAATATTTCTAAATCTATATCACATTTTTCTTTTATACTTTTTATTTCCTCAAAAGACAATTCTCTTGCCAAAACAATTCTTTTTAATCCAAGATTTTTATAATACTGAGCCTCTACATGATTAGCAACTGTCATTTGAGTGCTTCCATGTATTTCTACTTCTGGAAAATTTTCTTTAATAAACTTTACCATTCCAATATCTTGAACAATAAAAGCATCTATTCCCCATTCATAAATGGTTTTTAAATTTTCATAAAGATTTTCTATTTCTATATCCTTATAAATTGTATTTAAAGTCAGATATACCCTAACTCCCTTTAAATGTGCGAAATCTATAGCTTCCTTCAATTCCTCTAAAGTAAAGTTAGGAGCTTTTCTTCTAGCTCCTACTCCTTTTAATCCTAAATATATAGAATTTGCTCCACCTTTTATACAAGCTAAAAACCTACTATAATCTCCAGCAGGTGCTACTATCTCCATTTTATTCTCCCTTTAACAAACTATTTGCCTCTAATATTGCTTCCTTTACTCTATTAAAATCTACTTTGTAAGGTAAATTCCACATTGTTTCTTCTCTATACATTGATTTATTTATAACTTTTTCTAAACTGTCTTCTGAAATTTCCCCATATCCCATTTCTTCTAGAGTAATTGGTGATCCTATTTTTTTACAGAATTTAGCAATTTTTATAGCTTCATCTTTTGTTCCATCCAAAATGAGTTGAACTAAATTTCCAAATCCAACAACTTCTCCATGAAGATTATTATTATAAATTCTAGGAAGTGCTGTAAATCCATTGTTTATTGCATGGGCAGCTACTGCTCTGCAAGCTTCTCCACCAATTCCACCAACTAACCCTGCTGTTAAGATATTATGTTCTAACATCATATCAACTTCTTTAGAATAAACACCATTTTTTACATCTTCTACAGCCTTTTCTCCATATTCTAATATTTCGTTATAAGACTTTTTAGCAAGCATTATTGCTATTTCAAGTTCTGTATTTTTATTTTCAATTGGCCCTGTATAAGCTTTTGTTTCTATCCATTTTGCTAAAGTATCAACCATTCCAGAAACTATATATCTTACAGGAGCTTCAGAGCATATTTTTTTATCCATAAATACTAGATCAGCATTTTTATATATTGAATAATAACTGTGTGCTATTCCTTCTTTTGTATATACAGCAGAATGGCTTGCCCAACATGCACATGTTGCAGCTATTGTTGGTACTGTAACTATTTTTACATTAGCATCATATCCTGCTGCCTTTGCTGTATCCATAGTTTTTCCTCCACCAAGACCTACTATTACATCACATTTTTTATCTATAATTAAGTCTGTTATTCTTTTTATTTCTTCAAAACAACATTCCCCTTCAAAGTAAGTAAATTCAATATCAAATTTATTTTTTAATGAATTTAGTCCTTTTTCAATTATTTTTTCTATATTTTTATCAAAAAGAACCATAGGTTTTTTACCAAGTTTTTCCACTTCTTGTCCCAATTTGTCAATATTATCGTATCCAGAAACATATTTACCTGGAGATATAAATAACTCTAACATATTACCACCCCTATTTTTATTTTTTATTATATCACAAATAATTCTGAAATTAAATGAATTATTGTGTCATTTAAAGTTCAATTATTTACAAAAGTATGATATAATCATTCTTGATAAAAGTATTAATTGGGGTGTAAATTATGAAAAAAACTATTTTGGTTTTATCTATATTATTATTAACTGCATGTAAGAATAACGAATATAAAGGTTCTACTGGCACAGATCAAGGGCTTAAAACTTCTGCTAAAGTTCACTTTGATGGAACTGATTATTATAAAATTTTTGGTAAAGAGTTACCTGAAAAAGATAGTGGATACACTACTACCACTTATAAAATTGATACAAATACTAAAAAAAATACTGGAAAAGATGATACTACTGGAAACAAAGGAACTACAGTAGCTTCTACTACTACTTCCAATGTAAAAACAGATACTGGCACCACTAAAATATCTAGTGAAACTACATACAAAGTTCCTGATTTAAAGGATACAAAAGGATTTTTATTTCCTGTGGAAAATTTCTCAGTTAAAAGAGACTATAAAGAAGGAACTTATAGCGGGATAGATTTTTCCGTTACAAATAACTCTAAAATATATGCTGTAGCTCCTGGAATGGTTATTTTTTCTGGAAATAAGGCTTCTCTAGGAAATGCTTTATTCATTTATCATAACAATGGATATGTCTCTATTTATACAAATTTAGAAAAATTGATGTATAATAAAGGTGACTATATCAATAGTGCTGATGATGTTATTGCAAGAGCCTCTGGCTCTTTTGGATTTGAATTTAGAAAAAGAACTGATGACGGAACAGTTCCTCTTGACCCAAACCAATATTTAAAAAAAAGATAATTAATATTAAAATGACCTATTTATTTAGGTCATTTATTTTATCTAAGAAACTATTTAATTTTTTATAAAACACTTCTTTTGTTCCATTATTTTCTATAATATAATCTGCTCTTTGTTTTTTTTCTAAAAGAGATAATTGATTTTTAATTATATTCATAGCATTTTGAGTATCTACTCTATCTCTCTCTTTTATCCTTTCTATTTGAATATTTTCATCACAAAAAATTAATAATGACTTATCTACTAAAAATTCATAATTACCTTCAAAAAGTAATGGAATATCCAAAACTACTAAGCTTTCTTCAGCATTTTTATTTATCTCTAATTTAATCTCTTCAATTATTGCTGGATGTGTTATCTCATTTAAAAGCTTAACTTTATTTTTGTCTATGAACACTTTTTCTCTTAAGATTTTTCTGTTTAATTTTCCCTCACTAATTACGTCATTTCCAAACTCTTTTAATATTTCTTCTAGTATTTCAGTTTTTTCTGTAATTTCCCTAGCTATTTTGTCAGCACATATTACGCTATAACCTTTTTCCTTAAAAAAATTCGTTGCTGTACTTTTCCCAGTGGCAATTCCGCCTGTAAGTCCTAAAATCATTTTACTCCTTTCATAGCTATCAATATAAGTTTTATCCTTCAATCGCCTCATAATATCTATCTAACTTTTCTTCAATTTCCTTAAAATTAAAAAATCTAGCAACTCTTAATATTTCTTTTCCTTCTGAATAAACCAATAAAGCTGGAACTGTAAATATCATAAAATATCCTTTAGCTTCTTCATACATATTTAAATTAATATAATTAAAAGAAGATTCTTTATATTTTTTTGATAATTCCTCCACCTTAGGTTTTGTTGCTGTACATACATTACAACCATCTAAAGAAAAATATATAAAAGAAAATTTCTCATTTTTAATTTTTTCATAATCCATATTTTTACTCCTTCCAAAATTCTATATAGTTTGTTGCAAAACTCCAACGCCTTTATTTTACTTACATAAAAAACTACGTTTTTCATGTAATCCCCCACCTTCGGTGGGGAAAGAGAAGGGGAGTCGGGACGGAGCCTGAACCAACCTCGCCACTCCATAATTCGACTAAAGACTTAAAAGCCTAAGTCTCATTATAACCAATAAAAATCCTATTTGTATTATTTTTAACTATGTACATATATTTTTTAGTTTTGCAACTAACTAAAATTCTATAATTTATTTTACCATATTTTAAGAAAAGAAAAAAAGGTTCAAATTGAACCTTTTTATTGAAATAACATTGTTTCAGATATAGCATTTTTATCTTTATCATGAAAGACTTTTAAAAGCTTATCTATTGTTAATGATTTTTTTTCTTCTCCTGTAATATCTAATATTACCTCTTTGTTGTGAAGCATAATAAGTCTATTTCCATAATCAATAGCATCTTGCAAATTATGAGTTATCATAAGAGTTGTTAACTTGTCTCTTTCAACTATTTCTTTAGTTTTTTCCATAATCATAATTTGAGTTTTTGGATCAAGAGCTGCTGTATGTTCGTCTAAAAGTAACATTTTAGGTCTTTGCATTGTAGCCATTATAAGACTTAAACATTGTCTTTGTCCTCCAGATAATAAACCTACTGGTGTGTCCAATTGATTTTCTAAACCTAAGCCTAAAGTTGATAAAATCTCTTTATATCTTGGTTCAGAACCTTTTTTCAAACCAAATCTTAAACCAAAAGTTTTACCTTTTCTTTCTGCCATAGCCAAATTCTCTTTTATTGTCATTGATGGTGCTGTTCCAAATGTTGGATTTTGATATACTTTTGAAATAAATCTTGCTCTTTTATGAGCGTCCATTCTAGTTATTTCTGTATCGTCTACAATAATACTTCCTGCTTCTGGCTCTAAATTTCCTATTATAAGATTCATTAATGTTGATTTACCTGCTCCATTACTTCCTATAATAGTTACAAAATCTCCTTCTCCAATATTCAAATCAAGACCGTCAAAAATTATTTTTTCTCCACTTATTGTTATGAACTTTTTAGATATACCTTTAATTTTTAGCATTTACTTCACCTGCTCTTCTTTTTACCAACTTAGTAAGTCCCATTTTAGGTATAAGAATTATTACAACTATTACAGACGTTACTAACTTTAAATCTGTAGCTTCTAATCCTAAAGTCAAAGCAACTGAAATTGTTAATCTATACAAAATACTTCCTATTAAAACTATTGTTGTCATTTTAATAGCTTTCATTCTTTTAAATATTCCTTCTCCCAATATAATAGAAGCTAATCCAGCTACAATTGTTCCTGTTCCCATCCCAACATCTGCAAATCCTTGTTGTTGTGCCAATACTCCTCCAGCAAGTGCAACCATGGTATTTGCTATAATTAGGCCAATAATTTTAAGACGTTTTTCATTTATTCCTAAAGCAACTACTAATTTATCATTATCTCCTAAAGCTCTTAGGGCAAACCCAAATTCTGTTTTCAAAAGAAAATCCAACGAAATTTTAACTATTAAAAGTATTATTAAGATAATAAAAATATTTATTAAAGCATCACCATTTTCTTCAGCAAAAGATAAAATTGAACTAGACGCATTTATCCCTTGCAATTTAGCCATTAAAGCTTCTTTTCTTGAAGTAAAAAGGTGATTAACTCCAAATAAATGAATATTTGATTTCCCCATAATCCTAAGATTTATACTATATAGGGCTGTCATAACTAGAATTCCTGCCAATAAATCTCTTATTTTAAACTTTACATGCAATATTCCAGTAACACACCCTGCCAATGCTCCTCCAATTGCTGCCATTGCAAGACATAAAATTGGTGGCCATCCTGCTAATAATAGTCTTCCTACAATTCCTGCTCCCATTGGAAATGCTCCATCAACAGTCATGTCTGGAAAATCTAAAATTTTGTAAGATATATATAATCCTAAAACCATTATCCCAAATATTAATCCTTGCTCTAAAGTTCCTAACCAAAACTTTAGAGAAGAAAAACTTTCAATCAATTTCATCAAAGTTTCTTGTATCATCAAATTTGCCTTCTTCCTTAATTTTTAAATTTTTGTTGCCTTATCCAGTAAGTCAACTGGAATTGTTAACCCTAATTTTTCAGCGATCTTAGTATTTATTACTAATTCTGTTTTTTCTAGAGTTTTTATTGGTAAAGTATTTGGTTTTGCACCCTTCAATACTTCCAATGCCATTTGACCAGTTTGTTTTCCTAGTTCATAATAGTCAATTCCCTCTGTTGCTAATGCTCCAGATTCAACTTGACCTTTTTCTGCTCCAATTACAGCTTTTTTAGCTGCTAGACTTTTTTCTGAAATTAAAGGCATTGCAGAAGCTACTAAATTATCTGTAGGAGTATATAAAACATCTACTTTTGCAAGTAAAGCGTCTATTGCCTGAGCAACTTCGTTTACAGTACTTATTCCTACTTTTTCTATAGATAATCCATATTTTTTTGCAATTTCTTCTGCTTGTGCTACTTGTACTTCTGAATTTTGTTCTCCTATATTATAAATAATTCCCACTTTTTTTGCATTTGGATATATTTTCTTTAACAAATCAAATTGTTTATCAATTGGTGTTGCATCACTTGTTCCTGTAATATTTGAACCTGTAAGGCCTGCTTTTACTGGATCAGTTACAGCTGTTATTAAAATTGGTATGTCCTTAGTTACATTATAAGCAGCCTGTGCAGTAGGTGTTGCAACTGCCAAAATCATATCTTTTTTCCCACTTACAAATTCATTTGCTATATTTTGTGCAACAGTCATATCTCCTTGAGCTGATTTTTCATCAAACTCTATTCTACTTCCAAATTCACTTGCTTGCAAAACTTCCATAAATCCTTTTCTTGCTGCATCAAGTGCTGGATGTTCTACTATTTGTGTAATTCCTATTTTTATCTTTGTTTCCTTAGGAGTTTCTTTTGCTTCTTCTCCCTTTGTTTCTTCTTTTTTACCACATGCTATTATTGATAATGCCAATAAAGCAAAAAATACCACCTTTTTTAAAACTCTTGCTTCCATACTTCGTTCCTCCTACTTTTGCTCTTCCTTAGAGCTCTACATAATTTACTTTTGCTTAAACTAATAAGCTTTCTTCGTTAAATCCTACTAAAAACTACGTAATTTCCATAACAATTATTTATAAATTGTATACTTTAATTGGTTTAATTATATATTTTATTTATGTCTTTGTCAATGATTTTAATACCTTAGGAACTTTTATTATCAATATTTTCATTGTTTTTTTACTCGTTCAAATATCAACAAAATCTTTTATTATTAGTAGTTATATATTTTCAACAAGTCCTAAAGAATTGTAAATTTCAATAAAAAAGAACTTGCAATACGCAAGCCCTTTTTATGATTATTATTTATTTTACTATATTAACTCTTCCATCTAATCCATCTTTAGCTTTAAATCCAGCTTTTATGTAATCACTTAATATTTCATCTAACCCTTCATAATTTGCTACAGTTTTCTTTCCTTTAAACATAACATACAAATCGCCACCTGCTGCTATAAAATCATTTGTTGCTACTTTGTAAGTTTTTTTCAAGTCTAATTTTTCTCCAGTAGACATAGTAACATCTACTATTCTACTTCCAATTGGTTTACTTGGATCAAAAGTATATTTTAACCCTGCTACTTGAGCAAACCCACCAAGTTGTGCTGGATATCCTGAAACTCCGTTTTCTAGAGCTTTTAAAACATCTTCTCCTGTTAACTCTTTAACAATTACATAGTTTCCAAAAGGTAATACTTGAATAACGTCACCTTTTTTTATTTCTCCTGCATTAATTGAACTTCTTATTCCACCACCATTTGTAAGAGCTATATCTGCTTTTGTTCTCCATAAAATTGCGTCTGTTAAATAATCTGCTAGATTACTTTCTCCAGTTCTTACAACTTCTCTATCTCCAACTAATTTTATATCAGTTTTTCCTACAAGTTCACTTGTTATTTTTCCTTGTTCTGTTTGAATTTCTTTTACTAATTTTACCATATCTTCGTCATCTTTATAGTTTGCCTTAGCATATTCTTTACTAATTAAACTAATATCTTCTTTTTCTGTTCCATCTGGATTTAAAGTTACTATTACTTTACCAAAATTTTTATCATATTCTCCTGTTTGAACAACATAATTATTATTTACTGATAATCCATTTTTTAATTCAGTATGACTATGACCATCTATTACTAAATCTATCCCTGGTACGAGTTTTGCCAAATTATCTGACCTATTTTCTGGAAGTGTTGATTCATCTAATCCTAAATGAACTAAGGCAATAATATAGTCAACTTTTTTGGCTTTTAATTTTTTAACCATTTTTTCAGAAGTTTTTACTGGATCTAAAAATTTAACTCCCTCAATATTTTTAGGACTTGTTTTAAATAAAGTTTCTGGAGTAGATATCCCAAATATCCCTACTTTATAGCCATCTATATCTTTAATAACATAATCATCAAATATCAATTTATCTCCAAAAATTCCTTTTTTTACAACATTTGCTGCTAATACAGGAAATTTCATTTCTTTTGTTAATACTTTTAATCTTTCAATTCCATAGTTAAAATCATGATTCCCAGGAACCATTGCATCTACTCCAGCCTCATTTAACACTTTAACCATAGATTCTCCTTTATCTAAAGAAGCCATAACTGTTCCATGAAGAGTATCCCCTGCATCTAAATATAAAACATTTTTGTACTTTGATTCATAATCTTCTACTATAGAATCAATTTTTCCATAACCCATTCCATCACTTGAACCTTCTAAAATTCTTCCATGAGTATCATTTGCATGTAAAATTACCAGTTCAGTTGTTTCCTTGTGATGATGATTTTTTTCTAATGACGAACAAGAAACTAAAGAGATTGCTGCTAAAATAATCGCTACTTTTGTTATTTTTTTCATATATTACTCCTTCCATTTTTTATTCCTACTATAAATAATACATCATTTTTTTTCTAATTTCAAAACATTTTATATATTCTACACAAAATTTGTAAATTTTTAATAAATTATCTGTAAAAAGTAATTAATTACTCCTATCATATGCTATATCTTAGTTTGTTGCAAAATTCCAACACCTTTATTTTACTTGCATAAAAAACTACGTTTTTTATCTAAGGTGGGAAAAGAGAGGGAAGTCGGGACAGAGCCCAAGCCCACGGCAAGGACTCCGTCCTCTCCACTCCATAATTCGACTAAAGGCTTAAAAGCCTAAGTCTCATTAAAATCAATAAAAATAATATTTATATTATTTTTAACTATGTACAAATAATTTTTTAGTTTTGCAACTAACTATATCTAGTAATTTAAAATTCTATATTTTATTCATATTTCCCGCTACTTTCAATAATATTTCAATTACCTTCATATATTTTTTTTAAAACAAATCCATAATAATTAAGATAGAACTCAGCAAAAATGTTTTCATTAATTTTTAAAATATATGAAAAGGCATTATCCTTATTATTCAATCTTTTACCACTCATATCATAGTAAATAATTTCTTTTTTTGTGATTATGTCAATTTTTTTTCCATTAAAATCAAAATACTTTTCTCTTAAATTTGCTATTTCCCCCTCTTCTAATGGTAAATTACTTTCTAATTCTTTTTCTAAGTTATTCTTATTATACTTTTCTATTTTTTTATTTAATATTTTCTCTAATTCTTTATATCTAAAAAAATACATATCATCACTAAAAAAACTAGAAGATTTTATATCCTCTACTCCATATATAAATATGCTATTTTTCAATTTGGTTCTGGTTACTACAATAATTTCTTCTATTCCATCCCCTGATACATCATATAAAAAACTTTCTATTATTTCAGTTGATTTTGAATAAGTATCCATAATACCATGTATTATATTCTCTTCATCTAATACTAAAGCTTTCAATTCATTATCTACTTCAAAAAATTCTACTCTATATTTTGGATAGTCCTTTGAAATTTTACTATAAATTTTATCCATACTTATTTCATTTTTAGCAAATATACTAGTTATACATACAATAAATAAAATAATTCTTTTCATACTTCATTCCCCTCCATTATTTTTTTCAATTATATCATATAAAAAAATCAGATGGATAATTTATCTGATTTTTAAATTTATCTATTCTTTTACCTCAATTAATTCGGGAGTTTTTTCATAACTAACTACAAATATACTTGATAATATTAAAACTCCTCCTATAAAAAAATTCATCCCTAATTTTTCATTTAACAAAAACCATCCTAAAAAACTCCCCACTAAAGGCTGAAAAAAGAAAAATAGTGAGCCTATTCCAGTGTCTACCATTTCTAGACCTTTATTCCATAAAAAGAAAGCAATTGCTGTTGATATAACTCCTATATATATTACCCCCAAAATAATACTTAAATTAATATGAGTTATTGGCGTGCTTTTTAATTCAAATATTGTAAATGGTATAGTAAAAAATAGACCTATAAAAATAGCATAGGCTGTAACTATTAATGATGAGTTATTTTTACTTGCAATTTTTACAAGGACTGATAGTAATGCCCAAGTAATTGCAGCCCCTATTAAAGCTAAATCACCTAAGAAATTAAACCCATTACTTCCATTATAACCAATAACTACTAAAACTCCTATACTTGCAATCAACAATGATATGAATTTTTTTAAAGTAATTTTTTCTTTCAAAATTAATTTGGCAAAAATTATTGTAAATGCAGGAGTTGATGCTGTTAAAACAGAGCCAGTATGTGCATCTGTTAACTTAGTTCCTAAGAATTGTAAGCTAATTGATAAAAAATACCCTATAAATCCAATTAATAAGAATAAAAATCCATCTTTTTTTGTAATTTTTTTGAGTTTTTCTTTTGAGATAAACTTTATAAAAATAAATAATGCAAGTACTGCTAAAATATATCTTAACGTTATTAGTGTTAAGGGTGGAATATAGTTTAAAATGTATTTACTTACAACGAAAGTTCCACCCCAAATACTAGAAGCTAAAGAAAGATACATTCCACCTATATATTTTTTATTCAATTACAAACACCTTCCTTATTTGAAAAAGGGCAAAATAAATATTTGCCCTTCTAATCTGTTATTCATCATTTTTTTTGTTAACAACTATCTCTATAGGACACCCATCAAAACCAAAGGCTTCTCTAAATTTATTTTCAATATATCTAATATATGAAAAATGTAATAAGTCTGGATGGTTACAGAATAACGCAAATCTTGGAGGAGCTGATGAAATTTGTGTTGCATAATTAATTTTAATTGCTCTTCCTTTTCTTGTGGGTGCTTCATTAACTGCAATAGCATCTTTAAGCACTGTATTAAGAAGTCCTGTAGATATTCTTTTTGTATATTCATCATAAATATACTTAGCTGTTTCTAGTATTTTTAAAACTCTTTGACCTGTTAACGCTGAAATAAATATAATTGGGGCATATGATAAGAATGGTAATTCTGCTCTTAACTCTTCTTCAAAAGTTTTTAAAGTTTTTCCATCTTTTTCAACTAAATCCCATTTATTTACACAGATAATTGTTGGTTTTTTATTTTCATGTGCCATTCCAACAATTCTTTTATCTTGGTCTGTTAAACCTTCTACTGCATCTAACATCATTACAGCAACATCAGCTCTATTTATTGATTTCATAGCTCTTAAAACTGAATAATATTCTAAATCTTCTTCTATTTTTGACTTTCTTCTAATTCCAGCAGTGTCTATAATTACATATTTTTCATCATTATATTCAAATGAAGTATCAATAGCATCTCTTGTTGTTCCTGCTATATCACTTACAATTACTCTTTCTGCTCCACATAACCTATTTGTTAAAGAAGATTTTCCTGCATTGGGTCTTCCAATAATAGCAAGTTTTAATCCATCTTCCTCTTCAGGAATCTCTAATTTTTCAATATGTCCAATTACAGAATCAAGCATATCTCCCAAATTAATTTTATGTTCAGCAGATACAGGAATCATATCATCAAATCCTAATCCCCAAAACTCATATAAATCATCATTTTGTTTTTGCAAATTATCAACTTTATTTACAACAACTATTACCGGTTTATTTTTCCTTCTAAGTATAGTTGCTATTTCTTCATCTAAAGCTGTAATTCCAGCTTTAGCTTCAACTAAAAATATAATAACACTAGCTTCAAGCATGGCAACTTCTGCTTGTTTTTTTATATTAGACATCATAAATTCATTGTTTCTTGGCTCTAAACCTCCAGTATCAACTAGAACAAATTCCGTTCCACTCCATTCTGTTTCTCTATAAAGCCTATCTCTGGTTACTCCTGGCTGGTTATCTACTATTGCAGCTCTTTCTCCAACTAATTTATTAAAAAGTGTTGATTTCCCAACATTTGGTCTTCCTACAATGGCAACAATTGGTTTCATCTAAGTAAACCTCCTTATTTATCTATTTTTTTAATTTTTTTCTAATTGTTAATCTTTCTTTTTGCTTCTCTTTTTTCTTCAAATCTTTTTCTACAAATATTTTTTTATTTGTAAAAGGATTCATTTCTGTATAATACATAAGTGTTGAATATGTTGAGGGAGTCGGCGTAAAAACCTGTACTTGTTCTGGGTTTAAATTAAGTTCCTTCATAGTAAAATCTTTTAACTCTAACATATCTTGCTCATTACATCCTGGATGAGCAGCTATAAAATAATAAGTTAAAAACTGATTTTTCCCTAATTTTTTGTTAAGTTTATTAAATTTATCTCTAAAATTTACAAGTAAAGATTTCCCTTGTTTTCCCATTACATTTAAAACTTTATCCGTTGCATGTTCTGGAGCAATTTTCATTTGACCAGAAACATGATTTTTTACTATTTCTTCAAGAAAAGCGTCTCCATCTTTCTTGTCATCCAAAATCATATCATACCTAATTCCAGAAGCTACAAAAACTTTTTTTACCTTAGGGATATTTGATATCCTTTGTAATAAATTAGTATATTTTTTATGTGATGGTTTTAATGCCTTACAACTTGTTGGAAATAAACATCTTTTATCCACACAAGCACCTTTTTCTTTTTTCTTATCACATTCTATTCCATACATATTTGCTGTTGGTCCCCCAACATCTGATATGTATCCTTTAAAACCTTTTATTTCAGTTAAATTCTTAGCTTCATCAATTATAGATTTTTCACTTCTCTCTATAATTCTTCTACCTTGATGAACAGCTATTGCACAAAAATTACATTCCCCATAACATCCTCTATGAGTTGTTATAGAATACTTTATAGTTTCCAAAGCTTTTACTTCTCCATCCTTTTTATAATATGGATGAACATCTCTTTCATATTCTATATCATAAACTTTATCAAGTTCTTCTGTTGTAAGGTTTTCACTTGGTGGATTTTGAATTAAATATCTTGTATCAATTTTCTGCACCAATCCCTTAGCTGTTATTGAGTCATTATTTTTATAGAATAAATTAAAGGCTTCTACAAATTTATCTTTGTCATTTACACACTCATCAAAAGAAGGCAGTTCAGAATACCCATCTTTTTTTTCTTTATCTATGTAACAAAGTCCTCTAATATCCTTATATGATTCACCTTTTTCTATTGCTTTAGCAAGTTGAACCATTGATTTTTCTCCCATACCATAGGATAAAATATCTGCTTTAGCATCAAAAATAACAGGCTTTCTTAGTTTATTACTCCAAAAATCATAATGAACTATTCTTCTAAGGCTTGCTTCAATGCCTCCTAATACAATCAAACTTTCTTTAAAATTAGATTTAATCAAATTAGTATAAACTATTGTGGCTCTGTCTGGTCTTCTATTATTTTCTCCTCCTGGAGTAAAGTCATCTTTTCTTCTCTTTTTTCTAAGGGCTGTATAGTTTGCAACCATCGAATCTACACATCCTGCTGATACTGCCCAAAATAATTTTGGCTCTCCTAGTCTAGTTATATCTACTGAATTTGTTACATCTGGTTGTGCTATAATTCCTACTTTATAACCTTCACTATATAACACTTTCCCGATAACAGCAGTCCCATTAAATGAAGTATCCAAATAAGTATCTCCAGCCACCAATATTATATCTAATTTATCCCAACCTAACTCGTTCATTTCTTCTCTTGTAGTAGGCAAAAACATTCTATATCACCTCTTTAAAAATTCTCTATATTATAACATAGATTTTATTTTTTTAATACTAATTTTAAGTTTACTAAATCGATAAAAATTTCAAGGAAAAATTTTAGTATATTAATTATGTGTAGTCAATAGAATGCTTCTTTATAATTAAAATTATAAAAAATAATATTTTATGAACTATAGATTTTTTGGTATCTTTTTTTTGAAAAGTATGATAGAATTATAAATAAGTAGTTAAAAAAAATTAAATTTAAGAGGTGAGAAATGAAGTTATTAGAAAAGCTATTAGAGTATTACCCAGAAGACTACATAAAAGAAAAAATTGATACTAACTGTTTTACAAATATGAAAAATGATAAAAAATTTGTTAGTCTTGATATCATTGCTAAAAATATTAATTTAAAAAATATTAATTATGAGGTAGAAGATTTTTTATCTGATTATCCACAATACAAAAAACATAAAGAAATTAAAACTATTTTTAATATCCAGCTTGATGGTGAAGCACTTGGAGAACTGGGGCAAAAAAATAAATGTTTTTTACTATTTTCACATACAAGAAATGGATTTGATTTTAACTCTAGAGACTATGTTGGGAAAAAGGATGTTTTAAAATACTTTGATATCAATGTTGATTTATCTAGTTTTAACACTAGAACTTCTAAAAAATGCACTGACCTTATTGGAAAAAAAGAAGAACTTGAAGCTTTTAAGAAAAAATACCAAATTGTTTATCCTGTAGCCCTTGAAAAAGAAAATAAAATATGGCATTTGACATTTGATGGTATGTTAAATGATTGGATAAAAGAAATTTATTTACAAAATAAAAAATGTTTACAACAACAATAAGAAAAGAGAAATTCAAATTTGAATTTCTCTTTTCTTATTGTTAATAGATTTTTATTGACATCAGCTGATTCCTAAAGTAACATGGGTATTAAATAGGCAATTTTAATAAAAATAGTGGCTTTGTCACATTTCAATTTATACTTATAATTTCTTAGTAATTTAAGTAGAAAACAAATCTACAAACAATATTTGTAACTCAAGTATAACCAAACATAGTAAAATCAATTTTTAGAGTCATAACAAGGAATTGTGTTTACCTTAACCTGAGTGTGGGCTACGCCCAATGTCATCAACTTAGTGAATCTAAACAACCCCCTCTAAATCTCCCCCTGATAAGGGGAGACTTGATTTTTAACTTTCATTACAGCTTATAATTTGAGCAAGTTATGCTATAAAATTTCTTAAGTTGATGACATTGAGGCTACGCTCCCCGCAAATTTCCTCCTCGCACGGTATGTACGTATAAAAGCTTGATATTTTAATTTTTTTAGATGCCTGAGAGTTACCAATATTTAATAAAAGGAGCTAATCGTGAAAAAAATTTTCTTTATCTTTATTGTTGTTTTAAATGTTATTTTTTGTGAAGATATTTCTCCACTAGAAAAAAAGAAATTAGGACTTGTTTTAAGTGGTGGAGGTGCAAAAGGTTTTGCCCATATTGGTGTATTAAAAGTTCTTGATGAAGAAAAAATTCCTGTAGATTATATTGCTGGAACTAGTATGGGAAGTATCATTGGAGCCTTTTATGCTATGGGATATACTGGTAAAGAAATTGAAGAAATTATCTTAAGTAAAGAATGGATTAATTATTTTAATGATTTTATTGAAAGAAAAGATGATTTAATAGAGAATAAAAGCGACCGAGATAAATATGCTTTTTCTTTTCCTTTAAAAAAATGGAAACTAGAATTACCTAAAGGTGTTGTTAAAGGACAAAATATAGATAATGTTTTATCTGAATTATATTTAGATGCAAAAGACATTGATGATTTTTCTAAATTACCAATCCCTTTTGCATGTGTCGCAACAGATGTTGAAACTGGTAAGGAAGTTGTACTAAATAAAGGATATTTACCAGATGCCATTAGAGCCAGCATGTCTCTACCGAGTCTTTTAGCTCCTGTTGAGATTGACAATAAACTTCTTATTGATGGCGGTGTTGTTAATAACTTCCCTGCTTCAGTAGCTCTTAGTATGGGTGCTGACTATCTAATTGGTGTGGACATTGGTGGGCAGCTAAAAAAGAAGGAAGAAATAGAAAGTTTTATTGATATAATAAATCAAACTTCAACATATAAAAAAGTAGAAGCTACTAATGAGGCTAGAAAAAAAATAGATCTTTTGTTTTTGCCAAATATGAATGAATTTGAGTTATTATCTTTTGAGAAAGCCAAAGACATTATTACAGAAGGTGAAAGAGTTGCTAGAGAACATTTAGATGAATTAAGAAAATTTAAAAATGAAGAAAAATTTAATGAAATAAAATCGAAAAAAATAAAGAAAATCGATAAATTTTTAATAGAAGATATAGTCATAAAAGGGAATAAAAACTTTGAAGAAGACTCAATTGAAAAAATGCTTAACATAAAACTTCCTACAGAATTTACCAAAGAAGAATTAACTGAACTAATGAAAAAAATTTATAACTTTAGATTTTTTTCTAAAGTAGATTATAAAATTATTGGAAAAAAACTTGTTATAAATGTTGAAGAGGTTGGAAACAAAGAATTAAAATTAGGATTTAATTATAATGATTTTAGCAAAGGTGAATTTTTTGTAAAAGCTACTTCAAAAGGATTAGGCTCCTCTGGAAGTAAATCTTCTTTTGAAGCTTTATTAGGTAAGGATGAAGTTATAAAGTTAAGAAACACTTGGTATGTAGGATCTTTAAACAAATTTGGATATTCTGCATCTGTTGAATATTCTAATATAGATGATTTCAGTGTATTTATGAAAGATAAAAAAATACTTGATTTAAATCTTGAAATTTTAAACTTTGATTTTATGCTTGGAACATTTCTTTCTAACAATCAAATGATAGGATTAGGTATTAAAAAAGAATCTCTAAAAATAGAGTCAAATACATTATTAACCTTGTACAATGAAATTCAATTTAACAATTCATATAATGTTGTTTTCTTTAAATATTTTTATGATTCTCTTGATAATAAGTATTTTCCTAAAAATGGGGCATTTATGGATTTTGAACTTCAATATTCTGATGAAAATATAGGTGACTTAGATTTTTTAAGATACACACTAAAATTTAATAAACCTCTAAAATTGAACAATAAATTAATTTCTAATTTTGGAGGAGAAAGTGCCTATATAGAAGGAGATTCTATTTCTCCTTATTATATTCCAAGATTAGGTGGAATATATAATAGGAATAATTCCATTTATTTTTGGGGATTAAAAACTTCTTCTCAAATTTCCGAAAAAATTTATTCAGGATTTGAAGAACTTTTTTATGAATTTAAACCTTCTAGATATATTTTCTTACGTTATAATATGGCGTTTATAACTCCTAATGAAGTTTATACTGATAAAATACTTATTGGTGGGGGAATAGGAGTTGGAGCTAAAACACCTTTAGGTCCTATTCAATTTATTTTAGCGACAAGTAACGAAGAAAGTATCATTTCTTATTTTAACATTGGATATAATTTTTAAAATTAAAAAGAGAACTATTACGTTTATAGCCATAATAGTTCTCTTTATTTTTTTATTCACTTAAAATTACATTTTTATTATTATTTTACTAATGGCTTCATTTACTTTTGAGGTTTCTTTTGCCAATTCTAATGAAGCATTTAATATTCTTTCTGTATTATGAGCTGTTTGCTGTGCTACATCTGAAATTGACTCTATAGAAATTATAGAGCTATCTAATTTTTCTATTTCTTCTGTTACCAGCATTTCCACATTTGAGCTACCAACTGAAATATTTGTAATAGCTTCACTAATTTCTTTTATAGAAGCATCTTGCACCCTCATAGAATTTGATACATTTTCCAATTCATTATTTGTATTCATAACTTTTTCTGTAATTCCTTTTAAATTTTCACTTACAAAAGATGAAAGTTTGTAATTTTCTTCTGATTTTCCTCTCAAATTATGAATTAAATTAACAATTACTTCTGTAAATTTTTTAGAATTTTCTGCTAATTTTTTTACTTCCTCTGCTACAACTGCAAATCCCTTACCAGCTTCTCCTGCCCTAGCTGCTTCTATAGCTGCATTTAATGCTAACAAATTAGTTTGTTCTGATATAGCATTAATTCCTTTTACTGCTTCTTCAATTTGTTTTGTAACTGCTTCCATTTCTCCCATACTTTTTAAAGCTTCTTCTACCTTTATATTTCCATTTTTTGAAGCTTCTGTTGCCTTATTTGAAATAGCTTTTGTAACATCCGTATTTTTCAAAACATCATTAACTGTATTAGATATTTCTGAAATTGAACTTGCAGTTTCTTCTACTCCTGCTACTTGATTTCTGATATTATCCAATACTTTATTCATACTTTCCTTAAAACTTACTGTTGCTTCTGATACATTCATTGTATTTTCTGCTTGACTTTGCGCTCCACTACTAATTTCTTCAATCTTAGAAGATAATTCCTTAGAAGAATCTGTTATAATTTGTACAGAATTTTTTATTTCATGAAAAATACTATTTACACTTTCTTCAATTTTTTTAAATCCTTTTGCTAAAATTCCTACTTCATCATTTCTAAGAATCAAACTACTATCAATTTCCTTAGAAAAATCTCCAGAGGCTATTATATCACAGCTTTCTGCAATTTTTTGAATAGGTTTTCCTATACTTTTAGCTATTATTATTCCAATTAATATAGAGACAGCTAAACTCACCAAAAGAATAATTAAGAGCAAATATAAAGAAGTTTGTTTTTCTTTAGAAGCTAAATCTGCATTAATTGCAACTTGCATTTTCCATGTAGTTCCAGGAACAGTCTTCCAAATTATAATTTTATTACTACCTTTATATTTATACTTTTCATAGCCTTCATCATTTTCAATTACCCTTTTAGATAATCCCTCTATTCCCTTTATTTCAGTTATATTTTTACCCAATAATTCTTTATCTGGGTGGGAAACAAAAGTGCCTTTCTTATCTAAAATTATAATATACCCATCACCAATGAGTTTTACATCTTTAAATTTTTCTATAAGTGAAGTAAGTCCAATATTTTCAGCAACGACCCCTTTTTTACCATTAGGAAAATTTATTACATGTGATATAGAAGTAGCATTTTTGCCATTACTTTTGTCTATAAAAGGATCTGTAACAAAAACTCCATTTGATGCTTTTGCTCCTATGAACCAAGGGCGAATTGTTGGGTCATATCCTGGAGGTAATTTTTGCTCTGTCACAAGACCTTTATCATCATATGCAATAAACAACGCTGTAATTTCAGGATCATTTTTATATGAAAGTAACATTGTTGGGTCATATAAACCTTCTGGAGCAACTGATACAACAGTATCTTTCATCATTTTTAAAGCTGTCCCCTTGCCTTTTACCCATTCTTCCATAATAGAAATATTTCCGTTTAAAGTATTTTCTAAACTTTCACTAACCCTCTTATCTATAAGGTTAGAAATAAAATAATACATAATAGCTCCAACAACTATTAAACTTATTGCTGCAACAGTAGAAATTGCCATTGTAACTTTGTTTCTAATGTTCATAATTTAACCCCCTAATTTTAATTATTAAGCTTACTGTAAAATTTCAAAACCTTTATTTTTGGATTAATCGCCACTCTATCATCAAACTACACATTTAGATTTTTTTAATATTGTAAAACCATAAAAATTAAAATAACTGTATAATTTATATTCTATTAAAAATTAAAAATCCCTTTATTGAATTCATGATTTAACTTTTTATTTATTTTAATAAAGCTAACATTGTAATTATTAAGGCAAACTTCCCTATACGCCCAAACTAAAAAGGACTCTCTAAATAATTTAGAAAGTCCTTTTTATATATTTAATATTTTTCAAAATGTACTCTATTCTCTTCATATCTATCTACAAATTTATTTATTTGTGGATCCTTTGGATAACCCAAAACAATTATATTGAATGGTGTAATATTATGTGGTAAGTTAAACATTTTTCTTATGAATTCTTCTCTGTCCTTTAAAGGTGCCACTCCTAGCCATACAGATCCTAAACCAAGCTCAACTGCCTCAATTAAAATATTTTGTGTGGCAGCTCCCAAATCTTGTTGCCAATATTCAGGAAATTTCATTTTTTCTTCATTTGAAAGCACAATAATAGCTAACGGAGCCTCTTTAAGCATTGTTGCATAGTGACTGATTTCAGATAATTTTCCCAAAGTTTCCTTATTTTCTACCACAAGAAATTCCCAAGGTTGTTGATTCCCTGCTGAAGGAGCTTGCATTGCTGCT